>CANFNO010000037.1 GCA_947447845.1 Burkholderiales bacterium
CCGGAAATGTCCTGCTTGCCGATGCGCAGCGCCGCACCTGAGGCACTGATGGCATGCGTCGGCATGGCACGTGCAGCGAACTTCAGCCCGTGTTGCTCGAGCGCATATTCCTCAAGCACGGATTGCGGCAACGCGTGCAGCAAGTGGGCGCAGGCCGACACCTTGAATCCCGGCGCGAAGTTGCGCGTGATGGCGGCACCACCCGCATGGGCGGCAGATTCCACCACGAGCACGCGGCGTCCGCCACGCGCAAGCTCCAATGCGCAGATCAGCCCGTTGTGTCCGGCCCCGATAACGATGGCATCAAAGGGTGCGCTCATGTTGCAACCTTTCGGCCCAAGTCGCCCAGCACTGTGCGCGCCGCGTTGGCACCGGGCGCGCCCATCACGCCGCCTCCCGGATGCGTGCTGGAGCCACACAGGTACAGGCCCTTGATGGGCGAGCGGTATTGCGCATAACCGGGCACAGGCCGGTTGAAGAGCAACTGGTCCATGGTCAATTCCCCTTGGAAGATATTGCCTTCGGTCAGGCCGACTTCGTTTTCAATGTCCCACGGTGTGCGGACTTCGGCATGCCGAATCAGGCTCTTGAAGTTGGGGCTGTGCTCGGCAATCGCGTTGATGACAGTGTCGCCGAATGCCTTGCGGCTTTCGTCGTTCCACTCGCCGCTGGCCAATTTGTAGGGCGCATATTGCACAAACACCGACATGTAGTGCTTGCCCTCGGGCGCCATGGTGGGGTCGATGATGGAGGGCATCAGCATGTCCACATAGGGGTGTGCTGACCAGCGCCCGGCCTTCCAGTCGTCATAGCCGCGCTCGATGTCGTCCATGGTTTCAGAGATGTGCATGTCACCCTTGATGGCGGGTGAATCGTCGGGCAGGGCCGGGAAGTGCGGCAAGCCATCCAGAGAAATATTCAGCTTGCCCGAAGAGCCACGAATTTTGAAACGGCGCACCAACTCAACGAAGTCCGTCGGCAAGTCTTTTTCATCGACGGTATTCAGGAAAGTGCGTTTGACATCCATGTTCGATATGACGGTGTCCGCATGAAACTCCTGACCGCTCTTGAGTGCCACGCCGTAGGTGCGACCATTGCGCGAGAGAATTTTCTCGACGCCGCTGTTGATCAAAATTTCGCCGCCGCTGGCACGCAGAGAGTCGGACATAGCGCGCGTGACCGCACCCATGCCACCGCGTGCAAAACCCCAGGAACCCACCGCGTCATCGATGTCGCCCATGTAGTGGTGCAGCAGCACATAAGCGGTGCCGGGGGAGCGCGGCCCCAGCGCCGTGCCAATGATGGAGCTACCGGCCAGCGTGGCCTTGATCAGGTCGTTATCGAAGTATTCGTCCAGATAGTCGGCCGCACTCATGGTCCAGAAGCGAATGGTGTCATGCATGCGCTCGTCACCTAAGGAATGGAAGCGTTGGCCGAGATAGAGCAACTCCATGATGTCGGTGGACTTGAACGATGTCGGGTCCGGCGGTGTACGCATCAAAAGCGGCTTGATGAATTTGCATTGGCGCATCACATCACGCGAGAAGCGTTCATAGGCTTCGGCATCACGCGGCGAATGGCGCGCGTATTCACGTCGCTGCGCATCGTGGTTAGGGTAGGTGGCAAGGTGGCGCCCGTCGCGCGTGAAAGCTGCACCACCCCCGTAAGGTATGACCTGCAGCCCGAACTTTGGCAACTCCAGCCCGCGAATAATTTCCGGGCGCAACAGACTGCACACGTACGAACAGTTGGAATACGTGAAGTCCTCATGCAGGCTGCGACTGACCGCGGCACCGCCGACATAGTCATTGCGTTCAAGCACTAACACGCGCAGCCCTGCACGTGCCAGATAGCAGGCGCTGACCAGTCCGTTGTGTCCTGAGCCCACCACGATGGCATCGTATTTTTGCGTGCTTTGCATTCATCCGCTCCATGACCCGGAGTGGGTCATTTGCTTTTACTGTACGAATGTTTAATAAGAAAGGCAAGTGTGGACGGGGCCATCGCGGGTTTGTCCTAGTGTCCTATTGCTGGCAACCTATTGACGATTGTTTCTTACTAAACTATCGTTCAACAAATGAAGGGCGCACCCCGCTACCTCTGTAAATGTGGAGCCTCGCAAGCATGGCCTATCCCCTGACTGATGCCGCTAAGGAGTGGCAACACAAAGCCAGATTGTTTGCGGATCAGGAACTGATCCCCTACGAAGAAACAGCCGAATTCAACAATGGCGAACTGCCGCCTGCCGTTTACGAAGGGCACAAACAACAGGCACTGGCGCTTGGGTTTACCCGCATGGATGCGCCGCTTGATCAGGGCGGTCTGGCGCTGCCACTGCTCACGCAGGTGCTGGTGTGGGAGCAGTTGGGGCGAGTCACCAATGCGCTGTGCTGGTGCATGTCAGAAGTGCATCAGTGGATGTTTGATGCGTGCAATGCAGATCAAGTCGCGCGCTATATCCTGCCCATGATGCACGGCGCGCGGCGTGAGTGCTATGCCATCACCGAGGCCGAAGGCGGCTCCGACAACGCCTCCATCCAGACTACGGCCCGGCGTGTCGGCGACGACTATCTGATCGACGGTGAAAAGTGGTTTGTAACCAGTGCCAACAAAGCCGACTTCATGTTCCTGCAGGCCGTGGTGGATGAAGGGGATGGCAACACTGGCCAGCACGCATTGTTCTTTCTTGACATGGATAGCGAAGGCATCGAGATGCTGGACAACCCGCTGTTCGGTCATACGTACTCCTCCCACCATCCGACGTACCGTTTCAATAATGTCCGTGTGCCGGTGGCCAACCGCATTGGAGAGGCCGGTACGGGCATGGACTACACCCGCAGTTGGTTCCGGCGCGAACGCTTCATGATTGCTGCGCGCTGCTGCGGTGCTGCCGCCCGTCTGCTGGACATGGCACTCGACTTTGCCAAGCAGCGGGTGGTGTCGGGTCACCCCATCTCGGAGTACCAAATGATTCAGGCCATGCTGGCCGACAGCATTACCGAGTTGTGGGCCGCAAGGTTGATGACCTATGAAGCCGCCGCCTTGCAGGACCGTGGGGAAGACTTGTCGCTGATTCATACCCATTGCTCGATGGCCAAGCTGTACGCATCGGAGATGGCCAATCGTGTGGCTGACCGGGTGGTGCAGATCTTTGGCGGCCGCGGCTATATGCGCAGCAATGCCGCGCAACGTTTCTATCGCGAACTGCGGGTGGACCGGATATGGGAGGGCACCAGCGAAATTCAACGCATCATCATTGCCCGCAGTCTCCTGAAGCGCGGCGTCGAAAAGGTGATTGGCAAGTGAGCACTACACCGTTGTTGCAGAAAAATACAACCCAACTCGGCGAGGAGGGTTTTCTCCGCGTGGTGGATGTCACCAAAAAGTTCGGTGATGTCACCGTGGTGGACAAGCTCAGTCTCTCCATTCGGCGCAACGAGTTCTTCGCCTTGCTGGGAAGTTCCGGCTGCGGCAAATCGACACTGCTGCGCATCATGGCGGGTCTGGAAACGCCCACCAGCGGACGCATTATTCTGGACGGGCAGGACATCACCGAGATGCCTGCCCATCACCGTCCGGTGAACATGATGTTTCAGTCTTATGCGCTGTTTCCGCACATGAACGTGACCAACAATGTGGCCTATGGTCTCAAGCGTGAGGGTGTGGCCAGCAAAGAGATAGCAGCGCGCGTGAGTGATGCATTGGACCTTGTGCAGATGGGCAACTATGCGCGACACATGCCGTCGCAACTCTCGGGTGGGCAGCAACAGCGGGTGGCATTGGCGCGCAGCCTGATCAAGCAGCCTAAGCTATTGCTGCTGGATGAACCGATGTCGGCTCTCGACAAAAAGATCCGCCAAAAAACTCAGTTCGAACTCGGCAGCATTCTCTACAAGGTCGGTGTTACCTGCGTCATGGTGACGCATGACCAGGAAGAGGCCATGACCATGGCCGACCGACTGGCCGTCATGAGCGAAGGCTGCATCATGCAACTAGGCACGCCTGAGAATGTGTACGAAGCGCCCACCAGCCGCTTCTCGGCCGAGTTCATCGGTTCGACCAACGTGTTTTCAGGTGAACTGGCAGAAGACGGAGGCAGCGTGGTGACGAGCCATGACTTGCAAAACCCGTTAGAACTCTCCTATGCCATGAGCAACGCGCGCAAGGGCCACGCGGTCACGGCGTCGATCCGGCCCGAACGGGTGCGATTGACGGTGCCGGGCAGCGGAGGTGTGCCAGCAGCGCAGACCGGTGCCAACAACACAGCGACGGGAACCGTCGAGCAGATCGGCTACATGGGCAGTTACACCTTGTATTACGTGCGGCTGCCATCCGGGCGTCTCATCATTGCCAACGTGCCGCGTGAAGTCATGGTGGCGTTTGACAAGTCCCCCGACTATGGCGACTCCGTGGCGCTGCAATGGTCGGTGCGCAGCCTGGTGGTGCTCAGCTGAAATGGCGGCCTATTCCACGCGTCTGCAACAACGGCTAAGCCGATGGATACCCCGTGGTCGGACACTGGCCATTGGCATTCCGTTCGCGTTTCTGCTCGTCTTCTTTATGCTGCCGTTTTTGCTGGTGTTGAAGATCAGCTTTGCCGAGTCCACGCTGGACGTGCCGCCCTACAGCCATTTGTTTTCGTACACCGACAACAAGTTGGCCATTCAACTAGCGATGGAAAGCTACATCACTATTGTTCAGGACGACATCTATTTTTCGGCCTACGTCAGCTCCATCCGGGTCGCATTTTTCACGACTCTTATTTGTCTGCTGATCGGTTATCCGACTGCGTTGCTGATTGCACGCGCGCGACCCTCAATCCGCAGTCTGTTGATGATGGGCATCATTCTGCCGTTCTGGACTTCGTACCTGGTGCGCGTGTACGCATGGATCGGCATTCTCAAGGACCAGGGTCTTGCCAATTCCTTGCTGCAATGGCTGGGCCTGACCGATGCCCCGGTGCACATGATGCAAAACACCTTTGGCCTGTACGTCGGCATGGTGTATTCCTACTTGCCCTACATGATCCTGCCGCTGTATGCGTATCTGGTGAAGATGAACAGCAGCCTGCCCGAAGCAGCTAGCGACCTGGGTGCCAAGCCCTGGGAAATATTTTTCACCATCACCTTGCCTTTGTCCATTCCGGGCATCACCGCGGGTTCGCTGCTGGTGTTCATTCCATCGGTTGGGGAATATGTGATCCCGGAACTGCTGGGCAGTTCTCACGACCTGATGATCGGGCGGGTGATGTGGTCGGACTTCTTCAACAGTATTGCCTGGCCCTTGGCCTCGGCCGCCACGTGCGTCATGGTGGCTTTGCTATTGCTGCCGATGGTCTGGTTTCAGCGCATTCAGTCTAGGGATGCGGGTGCGCCATGAAAAACCTGAATCGCAATCTGGGGATCGGTTTTCTGGCACTGGTGTTCCTGTTTTTCTATTTGCCCATCTTCAGCGTGATCGTGTACTCTTTTAACGAGTCTGCTGTAGCCAGCGAGTGGACCCGGTTTTCCACACAGTGGTATTTCAAGTTGCTCGACGACACCGAAATTCTGGACTCCTGCCGAAGCAGTTTGGTGCTCGCCGTCGCGACCGCATTCAGCTCTGTGTTCGTGGGCGCCTGGATCGGCTTTGTAATGGCAACCTACCGTAGGTTTGCCGGCAGCACGCTATTTGCAGCCATGGTGAATGCGCCCCTTGTGTTGCCTGAAGTTATTTCCGGCATCTCCCTGTTGTTGCTGTTTGTGTCGCTCGAGCAGAGCACAGGCTGGCCTCACGGCCGGGGTCTGATCACCATGTGGATTGGCCACACCATGCTGTGCATCTCTTACGTTGCCATCACCATTCAGGCTCGCTTGGCGGCCATGGACAAGTCACTCACAGAAGCGGCGCGCGACTTGGGCGCATCACCGCTGCGGGTATTTTTTGACATCACCTTGCCGTTGATTTTTCCTTCGCTGGTGGCAGGATGGATGCTGTCGCTGACTATTTCTCTGGACGACGTCATCATGTCTGCGTTTCTGTCGGGGCCGGAGACCAACACCCTGCCGCTGGTGTTGTTGTCGCGCATACGCCTGGGCATGAACCCGGAGATCAATGCAGTCGGCACACTGATCATTGCGGTGGTCAGCCTCGGCGTGATCGGCAACAGTTTCTACGTCATGAAGCGCGAACAGCGCAATGCCAAAAACATGCGTATGGCGATGCATGGCGGTGTATTGGAGGACGGGGCGAGTTCTGCGCCCCATACATGAGGGTGGTCTGCAGCCAGGCACCAACAAACCAACCCGAGGACTATTTATATGACACAAAAATTTGACGCAAAAATTCGCCAGAACGACAACCAATTCTGGATGCACCCATGGGAGTACATGGCCAGCGCAGGCCAAGCTGATCGCACCGTTATCACCCAGGCAGATGGCATCTATGTGCAAGACGACACCGGTGCCCGCATGATTGACGGGCCGGCAGGCATGTGGTGTACCCAAATTGGTTACGGGCGCAAGGAAATGGCCGATGCGATAGCCGAGCAGGTGATCAAGCTCACCTACATCAATCCGTTCTCCTTGAGTGCCGGGCCCCCGGCGCAATTGGCAACACGATTGGCCCAGATGGCGCCTGGCGCAATGAACCATGTGTTCTTCACCACTGGCGGAACTACAGCGGTAGAGACAGCGCTGCGCTTTGTGCACTACTACAACAATGTCAAAGGCCGGCCACTGAAGAAGCACATCATCTCCAGAGCCGACGCCTATCACGGAAGCAGCTATTTGACTGGCATGGTGGCCGGTAAGGACCGTGACAAAAGCTTTCTGGATATCACGATGCCGCAGGTGCATCTGCTTTCCACGGTTAATCCCAAACGGCGCCCAGCGGATATGTCGCTGGAGGAGTTTTGCACGGCCCGCGTGAATGAACTGGAAGCCAAGATTCTCGAAATCGGTGCTGACAAGGTCGGTGCTTTCATTGCCGAACCGGTGCAGGCTTCGGGTGGCGTCATCGTCGCGCCCGATGGCTACTTCAAACGCGTGTGGGAGATTTGCCGCAAATATGACGTGCTGTTCATTGCGGACGAGGTGGTTACCGCCTTCGGGCGATTGGGGCACTGGTTCGCGAGCAAGGAAGTCTTTGGCGTGGAGCCGGACCTGGTGACGTGCGCCAAGGGCATCACTTCCGGCTATTTGCCCATGGGTGCCTGCCTGATTGCGGACCGCGTTTTTGATCAGGTGTCTGGCGACAACGCCAAAGGCGGCTCGTTTGCCCACGGTTACACCAACAGCGGACATCCGGTATGCAGTGTGGCCGCACTCAAGAACATCGAGATCATGGAGCGCGAAGGTCTGCTGGCCCAGGTGCGCGAGCTGGCACCCCATTTTCAGCAGCGCTTGAAGTCGCTGCGCGACATCCCGCTGGTCTTTGATACCCGGGGCATTGGCTTGCTGGGCTGTGTGGAATGCACCGTGCGCGGGGTCGAACACAGCGGTATGAGTCCGGAGGAATTGTTGGCGTTGGACGTGGACTTGGGTGCACGCATTGACCGCCATTGCCAGGAAATGGGCCTGATGCTTCGGCCGATCGTCAACCAATGCGTGTTTTCACCAGCGCTAATCATTTCCCGCAAACAGATTGACGAGATGTTTGACATCATGCGCGAGGGCATCGTGCGCACCATGCATGACATTGAAGTGGACTTGGGCTATAGCGTGGTTTGATCCGCTGCAGTGGTAGAGGCTATTTGTGCGTGAGTGCCATCAGACCAACCAGGACTGCCAGGGTCATCATGACGGGCAGCCGCCATGGGTGCTGTTAGAAGCGGTAGGTCACCTGGTTCCAGTCGCCGACTGCGAATGTGTAGAGGATCAAAAGATCCTCATCGTCGTTGTTTTCAATGTGGTGCCGCGCGTCACCGGGTATGAAGATGCTTGTGCCAGGTTCGACGGCAACCATGGTGTCATCCACACTGACCAGGCCACGACCGGACAGGGTGAAATAGCATTCGGGTTCTGAGTGCCGGTGCGGCTTCAGGATTTCGCCCTTGCGCACGCGCACCACGCCCATCACCATATTGGTTCCCTCTTCAGGGCTTGCCCCAATCAGGTCTTTCCAGGTGACAGTGCCACGCTCAGTGACCTGCTCCGACGGCCAGGACTCCCAGGGTAGCTCCGACAGTTGCCGTACGACAGGTTTGACCGCCATGCGCTTACATGCCCGACTTGTAGCGCAACCAAAGTTTGTTTGTGGCGCGAAGCAAGTCCGTCTCTTGCGGCTTGTAGGCGAAATATTCCGCCATTTGCGCGTCGCTTGGGTAGAGGAACGGATCGTTCACCAACTCGGCCTTGATCATGGGCTTGGACGCGGGAACTGCGTTGGTGTAGGTGATCGCGTTAGAAATTTCAGCGGCGATTTCAGGCGTCAGCAAGAAGTTGATCCATTTGTGCGCAGCATCCTTGTTTGTTGAGTCTTTGGGAATGCCCATCAAGGTAAACCACAGCCCGGTGGCGCCCTTGGGTGTGGCGTAACGGATGTCGAAGTCCTTGCCGGCGGCCTTGGCGCGGCGCTTCATCACGTTGTAGTCGCCAGACCAGCCGGTCGCGATGCAGACGTCACCACTGGCAACGTCATTGATCATGTTGTTGGAAAAAAACTTGATGTACTTGCGGATCTTGGCCAACTCTTTGAAGGCGTCTTCCGTGTCCGACATCTTGGGGCTATTGGGGTCGCGGCCCATATATGCCAGCATGGTGCTTGCCTCGCTCGGTTGGTCGATGAGTGCAATACCGCACTGCGACAGCTTTTGGGCGTTTTCGGGTTTGAACAACAAGTCGAAAGTGAGGGCGGGGAGTTCGCCACCCCAGACCTGCCGAGCCTTGGTCATGTTGACGACAAGACCCTCGGTGCCCCAAACATAGGGAACTCCGTACTTATTACCCGGGTCATTTTTCGCCGTTTGCGACATGACGGTTGCGTCCAGGAAATGCTTGTTGGGTATCTTGGTCCAGTCAATGGGTTCGTAAACTCCTGCCTTGATCTGCTTGGCCATGTAGTTGGAACTGGGGTAGACCACGTCATACCCGCTATTGCCACTCAGTAGTTTGGCCTGCAGCGTGTCGTCGCTGTCCAGGATGCTGTAGATGACTTTGATGCCCGTTGCCTTTTCAAATTTCGCAACCACTTCGGGGCCGATGTACTCAGACCAGTTGAGTACCTTCAGGGTACCCTCCGCATGGGACAGAGTGGCCGAAAAGCACAGAATGGCTCCCGACACCAGCGTTGCAATACGTTTGAGATTCAACATGGGTTTATTTTCCTAATGTCTTGTTTCAATTGCTGGGCATCGGGGCCGGAATGCGTGTGCTGCGATCAGGCTCCGTCACTTCGTTATAAAACAAATGTTCAATTGCGGGCAAGCAAATTTTACTAACCGTGTTGCATAAACCGATATAGGGGTTTGCACTTGGCAACACCCCTCACGTTCCTCACCAGCGGTGGTTGCCTGCGCGCATGTCTTGGGGTGCCAGAACAATCGGAAACCGTGCTCTGATCCGGGCGTCCACGTCCGCGTCAAGATAGGCGGGGTAGTGCTTGGAGAGCAGCTCCTTTGCGCTTACATGTGCGCGTGCAAACGCGTCCTTGCCACCTTCCTGTTCCCACTGGCCCGTAGACTGCCGGTCGGCCAGGGCAGGGTAGAGGTAGTCGCTTTTCATCAGCTGCAGGGTTTGCTTGCTACCCAGGAAGTGACCGGGTCCAAGCGCAGCCTCTCGAATGGTTTCCAGGGACAAGGTTTCTTCACTGACTTCAATGCCCCGTATGGTTCGCAGCACGTTGCCGATCATGTCGTTGTCAATGACCATGGCTTCATACGAGCAGGTCATCAGGCTCCCCAGCATGCCCGCAGATTCGCCGATGTAGTTGCACCCGGCATGCGCCACCAGGGTTGCTGAAATCGCCTTTTCATAGCCTGCTTGGTTGTCGGGCAATTTGGAGTCGCTCATGCAGGCACTGACGCTGCTTGGAAGCCCATAGAAATTGCACAGTTGCGCTATCGCCGCAGACACTACGGCCTGCTCGCCGCTGCCACCTGTAAATGACCCGGTACGTAAGTCGGAGATGAAAGGCCATGCGCCCATCATGAAAGGGGTACCTGGATTGATCAGGTTGACCACGGCCAGAGCGGCAAGAGTTTCGGCAAAGGTCTGCGCCAACGAGCCGGCTAATGCGGCAGGTGCCGTAGCACCAGCTTGCGACGCGACCGCTATGTCATAGGGCAAACCCAGAAGTGCGCAGCGCACCAGCACGTCCGCATTGTCTGCGCCAAATCGCAACGGAGAAACAAGGGGGCAACCACCAAAAAGCACAAAGGGGCGCTTGATAAATTCACCTTCACCTCCGGCGACAATGTCCAGCATGGCAATCAGCGCATCCACGTGAGCCGCTGTGGCAGTCGAAACAGCCAGTGGTTTTTGGGTGCCACTTAGCTGCGCATAAAGAACATTGATGTCGTGGATGTAGGCATCGTGGCTCAATTCGGTGGCAACCACGGTTTGAGCGTAACCGTGCAGGTTGTTCAATTGATCAGCAAGTCTCGCGAAGTCATAGACGTCTGTCAGTGTGGAAGGGCGGGTACGGCGACTGTCGAAATCGAGCACGTTGACGGCTTCGCCACAGGTGCGAAAGTGCACCTTGTCGCCATGCAAGTGAATGCTCTTGGCTTCGTCTGCTGCGTGGTGCGTGAATTCCTTGTTGGCGACCTGAATGACTTCCTCGATAAGGGTGCGGGGAAAGCAAAGGCGACCTAGCGGTGACAGAAATGCACCTTTGGCTGTGGTCAGTTCAATGATTTGCGGCGTTGGGCTGCCAATGCCAATGTCTTCCAGAATGGTCAGCGACGTTCGATGAATTGCCGTAATTTCCACGTCGCTTAAGGGGCTGTATCGCCCGCCAGGCATACCGCCCTTTACGACGCTGGGTCGAAACGCGCGCTTCTGAAGGTTGTTCTTTCTGGCTGCGGTGCCCCTTGTTTCGACGGTAGTAGTCATGTTCTGGAAGGCTTTTCGTGCGGTTGTTTGTTAACCAACAGCGGAGATCA
Organism: Burkholderiales bacterium; assembly: GCA_947447845.1. The sequence continues at coordinate 11,084 of CANFNO010000037.1, forward strand.
GTGGGTTTTACTGAATGAATGTATAGTTAGTAGACTATCAGCAATTGACTGCAATGGACATGCGCGTAAACCAGCAATGGCAGTTGAACAGGGGCACGTGCCACAACAATTTGGAATGTTCCATTTCATATGAAGAGTTCGCTTAGCCTGTGGCGCTAAAATGGCATGTGAAAATTCACCTAAGCGAGAAAGGTATTTTGGTTATGACATCGCGAACTACCCCATTGGCCACTGCCAACCTGTAAAAGGCGCTGTCCGCGCGCCTTGAGCGCCGTGAATGACGAATTACTACTAAAAGCGCGGACTACACCGCGCTTTTCTTTTGCCCACGACTCTTATTGAAACCTAATGCCATGATTCAAATCACGCTCCCAGACGGTTCTATTCGCGAATTTCCCGGCCCGGTAACAGTGGCCGAAGTGGCTGCATCCATTGGTGCGGGTTTGGCTAAGGCCGCGCTGGCTGGCAAGGTCGACGGCAAGGTTGTCGATACCAGCTACCAGATGACGGCCAATAGTGCGCTGTCCATCATCACTGCCAAAGATGCTGATGGACTAGAAGTGATTCGCCACAGCACGGCGCACTTGTTGGCCTATGCGGTCAAAGAGTTGTTTCCTGATGCCCA
>CANFNO010000038.1 GCA_947447845.1 Burkholderiales bacterium
ACATTGGCCTTTTCTGCGCTGATATTTTTCCTCGAGGCGGTGTTGCTGCGACCCCTGGAAAATCGGCTGAACCGGTGGCGTCCATGACACTCACTGTTGCCATCCAGAACAAGCAATTTGCCAACGGCAATTGCGCTATCCGGGATCTGAGTTTCACCGCACGACCGGGTGAGTTTTTGGCCATAGTCGGCCCCTCGGGCGCGGGAAAAACCACCTTGCTGAAAATCATCAGCGGGCTCGATACCGCATTTGAGGGCCAGTTGCAGTTGCCCTCCGCAGGCAAGGTCGGCTTCATGTTTCAGGAGCCACGCCTCATGCCTTGGCTCACCGTGGCACAAAACCTGTGCCTGGTGGACAAGACGGCCACGGGTGCAAAACTAGCCGAGTCTTTGGCCAAGGTGGGCCTGAAAGATTGCGCCGATCTGTTTCCCAACCAACTCTCGGGTGGCATGCAGCGCCGTGTGGCTTTGCTGCGCGCCTTTTCTGTAGCGCCCCAACTGCTGTTGATGGACGAGCCCTTCCAATCACTGGACGCCCCGACAGCCGACCAACTGCGCGCCCATTTGCTGGAACTCTGGCAGGACACGAAGCCAACCGTATTGTTTGTGACGCACAACCTGCAGGAAGCGCTGGCCCTGGCAGACCGCGTCCTTTTTCTGAGCCCCGGGCCATCGCGCATCGCCCTGGATTTACCGCTGGAATTGCCAAGACCCCGCAACGTGGACTCTCCTGCCGTGCAATCTTTGGCGCAACAGTTGCTGCGAACATACCCGAACCTGCTCAAAGGCCGGGTGGACTAGCAGTCCTGCGCCCTCCTCGCGAAGTGCGATTTCAGGCAGTTGGTTTTCCGCTGCGACTGCCTTGACACAACTTGAGAAACGCCTGCTCCAGGCTCAGTCCACCAGACTGCGCGATCAATTCGGACGGCACTCCGTCAAACACAATCTCGCCCTGGTTGAGCACCAGCACGCGATCGGCATTGGCCACTTCGTCCACCAGATGCGTGGCCCAAAGCACTGCAACTTTGCCCTCTTGGGCGAGCGTCTCGACCGAGCGCATCAGGTCGTGGCGCGAGGCGGGGTCCAGCCCCACCGTGGCTTCGTCCATCAGCAAAAAGCTGGGCTGGTGCAAGAGCGCGCGAATCAGTTCCACCTTGCGCCGGTTCCCACCCGAGAGCGAACGCACGGCAACGCCCTCCTGACCCTGCAGCCCGTGCTGTTCCAGCCCGGCTTGTATGCGTTGCAGCGCAGTCTTTCGCGCAATCCCATGCAGGTCCGTATGAAACAGCAGGTTGGCGCGGATCGACAGGTCAAGATCCAATGACGATTGCTGGAACACCACGCCGAGTCCGGCCAGCGCCTTGGGCGCATCCTTGCGGATATCAAAACCCAGCACCGACAAGTCGCCTTTATCCGGCACGAACAGCCCACTGAGTAATTGCACCAGGGTCGACTTGCCCGCGCCATTGGGGCCCAGCAGGGCCACGAACTGACCGGGGTAGAGCGAGATGCTGACCGACTTGAGCGCGACCTTGGCGCCATAGGATTTCTGCAGCGCGGTGGCGATCAGCACTGGCGTGGTTTGTTCGGTTTTTTCAGGGTGCGTCATAGGCGTTGAAGTCTAACCGTGTGCAGCAGGAACTGTGCCCGCAAGGGGTCACCTAGGCAACCACTGCAACGGCGGCATTTGGCATATATATTGCGGTTTGGATCTACACATGTCCGACGTGACACACAAGAAAGAGACAACTATGCAATCCCGTTTTCCCCGCGCCTTGTTGGCCAGCGCCAGCGTGATGTTGGCAATCATGAGCCTGCCTAGCCATGCCGATGTATTCGTCAGCAGCGAAAAAGACAACGCCATCTTGCAAATGGATGGCGAGGGCAAGGTGATTCGATCGATCCCTGTCTGCCAGCGCCCGCGCCACATGGCCTGGGCCAATGCTGGGAAGCAAATCATGACGGCCTGTGGCGACAGCGACCAGATCGGCATCGTGGATGTGGCGACCGGCAAGCTGATAGACAATCTCCCCACCGCCGAGAGTCCTGAGATCTTTGCCCTGTCCCCGGACTCCAAAACAGCCTATGTCTCGATCGAAGACGGCAGCCAACTCGCGGCCTACGACGTGGCCAGCAAGAAGCCACTCTTCTCTGTGAAAACCGGGGCCGAGCCTGAGGGCGTTCTGGCCACCGCTGATGGCAAGTGGGTATTCGTGACATCGGAGGTTGCCAACTCCGTTTACAAAGTCGATGTGGCGACGCGCAAATCAGTCGGCCAAGTCAAGACCGGCATGCGCCCGCGCCGCTTTGCCATCACACCCGACGCGACCGAGTTGTGGGTCACCAATGAACTCGGCTCCAGCGTCAGCATCATTGACACCGCCGCCATGAAGGTCAAGCAGACGCTGAAGTTCGAAGTCAAAGGCATGCGATCTTCAGACATCACACCGGTCGGAATGCTGATGAGTACAGACGCCAAGACCGTCTGGGTGGCACTGGGTCGCGCCAACCATGTGGCCGAAGTGGATGTGGCCACACGCACAGTGCGCGGTCTGGCCCTGGTCGGCAAACGAGCCTGGGGGCTGGCACTGAATAAGGATGGCTCGCGCCTGTACGTGGCCAACGGCCAGTCGGACGACATGACCATCATCGACACCGCCAGCCGCAAGGCTCTCAAGACGGTGCCGGTGGGGCGTGAACCCCACTCGATTTTGGTGAACTGAGTGACCCGCAGCGCAGGCGCAGCGCTGAGGCTGCCGCCCGCTGCGCACAGAGAATTAAGGGGCTGCCAAAGTCAGGCCATGCGCCTGGAATATCTTTAGCAACTCGCCACTGGCACGCAGGCTATCCAATGCGCCATCCAACAGTCCAGCGAGTTCCTTGTTGTCCGCCTTCACGGCCATTCCCAGGGGCCAGCCGTTTGGTGGAACACCGGGCATGGTGAGTTTGGAAAAAGCCCAGTCCTTGCGTTCGAGTTTTAAAGCAAAGATGGCAGCTTCGGCTTGCGCCAAAGACACATATGCGGCGTCCGCCTTACCCTCAAGCACCATCTTGGCAGCATCGATGCCGCTCTTGTAAAGCGACACGCGATCACGCAGCAAACCGCCCTTGTAACCCATCATGGCGCTGGCAGCCCCCGTGCCTTGCTCGACCACAATCTTGCGGCCCTCAAGGTCTTCGGGGTTGTACACCTGCTCCAGGTTTTTGGGGTTGTGCAAAACCACCAAATGCTCCCGCGCATAGGGCGCAAAGATGAAGGCCTGCCGGTTTTGCTCCATGAAATATTTGTCCACCGGCACATGCAACATGACGTCTGCCGGGCCATAGCCCAGGTAGTGCCCTTTCCAGACCATATTGCGCAAATCGTCGCCCATGTTCTCACCCGCATCAAAGGGCAAATACGAGGGGCTGAGTTGCAACGCCCGGGCCAGGGCCTGGCCCAGACTCACGTCCAAACCAGTCATCTTGGCCATGTTGCCATCGGAGTAGGGGTCGTTCTCTTTGTAGAGTGCAATCTTCAGCACGCCACTCGCGCGGATTTTTTCCATCGCGCTTTTTTCCTGTGCCATCGCCATGGGCGAAAGACCCAGTGCCAGTGGCAAAGCAGCAGCAATAAAGCTCCTGCGTTGCATAAGGCCCGATGTGCTCGGGTTGGAACGACGATTCATTGAGTCTCCTGATTGTTTTTGTGCAAGTCCAAGCGCCCGGCGAAACTTAGGGTTCGCGGCGGGTTTCCAGATAAGTCTTGATGGACCACATGGCTTCCTGGGTCAGTATGCCTTCAAACGGAGGCATATAAACACGGCCATCACGGGTGCGGCCACGACGCACGGTCGAGACAAAGTAGTCGTTGATTTCCTGGAAGCAGGCCAGTTTCTTCTCGTCGCTGCCCAGGCTCATGCAGTCGTTATCCAGTTTGCGCAAATCCGGCGAGATACCGCCAGAAATAGCCTCCAGGCCATGGCAGCGGGCGCAGTTCTGGTTATAGGCCGAACTGCCGATACGCAATGCTTCGGTATGGGCTTCACCCTTGGAGTAGGGATTGTTTTCCAGCCACTTATCGCCCAATTGCGGCAGCGTATGGGTGTCCACGGACTGTGGCACCACGTCGCCGTGGGCCATGGCAAGCATGCTTCCCAGGGACAGGCAGGCGGCCAGACCGGCCGTTATCCAGAGACTGCGTTTGTTGAAAAAAGTTTTCATGGTGTTGTCTACCTCGACCTCTTTGTTGCGAATTCTCATAGGTTTGCAAATATCGGGCCAGGAAAATGACCCCTTCATGTCGTCCGTTGTCCCAAATTGACGCACACATCAGCCAGCAGTCGGCCCGCATATTGCACCTGATTGATGGTTGTTACAAAACGGAGCAAAATGAATGGAGAATATTTCAGAAACTAGAAGTCACACCGACCAGATCATTGATGCCTCTGCCTTTGGTGACGTGAGTCATTTGGTCGGGGGCGGCGCAGGTTGGATGGATGTGACTGCCGGAGACACGATGACCCAGCAAAGCCTCGTTGGAGCGGGCGGGAAGCCATATGGCCCCTTGATCTCGCCCCCTTTGAATAGTCCTGAGCACAAGATGCTGATCGGGACTTCGCGAGAGCGTTCCCAGGCGTTTGGCCTGCGCGAAGTGGACGCTCCCGACTACTCCATCGCTGCACGCGGCCAGATGCTTCAGGCGCTGGAAGAAAACCGTTTTCTGTACCAGCATGCCGCGCCCATCATGGAGACGCTGTACCACCAGATCGCAAACACGCAAAGCATGGTGCTGCTGACCGCCCGTAGCGGCATGATTCTGCATTCATTGGGCGACGACGACTTTCTGGAAAAAGCCTCGCAAGTAGCCCTGGCGCCGGGCGTCGATTGGTCGGAAAAAAACAAGGGCACCAACGCCATCGGCACGGCACTGGCTGAAGAACATCCAGTGGTAGTGCATGGTGAACAGCACTTTCTAGCGGCAAACCGCTTTTTGACTTGCTCTTGTACGCCAATTTTCGACCCCTACGGCAAAGTCATTGGTGCGCTTGATGTAACCGGCGACCACCGCAGCTACCACCAGCACACCATGGCCCTGGCGCGCATGTCGGCTCAGATGATTGAGAACCACATGTTTGCCGACGTGTTTACCAAGGAAGTCATCGTGCGTTTTCACGCGCGCGCGGAGTTTCTGGGCACGCTGATGGAAGGCATTGCCGTCTTCAATACCGAAGGGCGTTTTGTCACAGCCAACCGCAGCGCGCAATTTCAGTTGGGCTTGTCAGTCAACGCGCTGGGTGCACACACTTTCTCCTCGCTGTTTGGTTTGGCCATTTCGCAGTTTCTCGACCGTGCGCGCGGCGCCGTCGGCCGGCCTGTGACACTGTGCCTGCACAACGGCGTGACGGTGTGCTGCCTGAGCGATGTGAAAGCGCGTCGCAGCTTCGAGGTCATGGACTTTATGCCGCAGCAAAGCGCTGCCGAGCCCGCGGCTGCAATCGCCGAGCCTCGGGCGCAGCAAAGTGCCAAGCCCGCGACACAGAAGGAGTCGCTGTCCAGCCTACGCTATCTGGATACCGGGGACCCGCAAATTTCCGCGGTGATTCAAAAGTTGCACAAGATTCGCGGCCGTGACATCCCGGTCATGATTTTGGGCGAGACCGGCACCGGCAAGGATTTGCTGGCACAAGCCATTCACAACGACTCGCCACGTGCCGGCAACAACTTTGTCTCGGTCAACTGCGCCTCGATTCCTGAAACACTGATCGAGTCCGAGCTTTTCGGCTACGAAGAAGGTGCATTTACCGGCGCCAAGCGCAAAGGCTCGGTCGGCAAGGTGTTGTTTGCCAATGGCGGCACACTGTTTCTGGACGAAATCGGCGATATGCCCAAGCATTTGCAAGCCCGTTTGTTGCGCGTGCTGCAGGAGCGCAAGGTCAGCCCCCTCGGTGCCGGCAAAGAGATAGAGGTGGACGTGGCGGTGATTTGCGCGACCAACAAAAACCTCAAGGAGATGATCGCCCGGGGTGAGTTCCGCGAGGACTTGTATTACCGGCTGAATGGCCTGGTGGTGCGCCTGCCCGCATTGCGCGAACGCCAGGATCTGGAAGTCGTAACCCGCAAAATTCTTGCGAGCGTGTGCCACTCTGCCACACCCATGGGCATCTCTGAAGAAGTGATGTCGCTGTTCCACCACTTCCCCTGGCCCGGCAACTTCCGCCAATTGTTCAATCTGTTGCGCACTGCGGTCGTCATGGCCGGTTGCGCCGAAGAAATCTTGTTGCAACATCTGCCCGACGACTTCCTGGACGAGGTGGAAATGGCTGATTTGGTGTTGCCACGCGCCTCGCTTGCCCAGGTTGACATGGCCCAGACGGCTCCCGAGCCGGTGAAGGAGGCCCTGCGCACCGGTGCGCCCTTGCGCTTTGAATCAACCAAACTGGAAAACGTGGCGTTGGAAGCGATGGCGCAGGCCTTGCGCTCTACCGGTGGCAATGTCTCGGTGGCCGCGAAGATGCTGGGCGTTTCTCGCAACACGATTTATCGCAAGAAAGCCCTGCTGCCTGCGGATGTGTGGGGGTGAGATTTACGGCCTCTGCCCATGCACTTCCGTTTTTTTGGCTGCATGGTTCGGCAGCAACTGTGATGAGCTAAGTCAGTCGCGGTCGCTGTGGCGCAAGGGCTATACCGGGCTCCTCATTGGTGGAGTACCACAAATCGTCACCCGGCATAGCCCTTGAACCACGGGTTTGGGCTAGCCACCGATCTGTGCTCACTGCTCACTGCTGATATTTGTTTGGAATTGGATCTTTTCCGCAGCACGCTCTAGGCAGTGACTCTGAAGGGGTTCCGGCGATTCAGTTCGCTCCGAAGCAGAAGCAACGTCGAAGTCAAGCCGCAACGCGCTTGCGCGTTGTCGTTCTTGGACGACCAGTTAAATTTCGCTCCACCTCCATGCGAAGCGCTGCATTGATACGCGACTGATAGCCAGCCCCTTTAGACTTGAAGAACTCCAGTATGTCCGCATCCAACCGGACAGAGGTGAGAACTTTTGTCGGGGTAGCCTGCGGCCCACGTCCACGCTTAAGCACTGGCGCACCTAGCATGTCCTCAGTCCATGCCGGATTGTCTGGGTCGTCGACCTTAGCCGAGGTTTTCTTTGGCAACTTGGCGGTAGTAGCGAGCTTCATGTTTTTCTGCCTTTCTCAGCGATATCACGTGAGGCCCTTTGGGGCGTTCGGTGTAAACCATCACAACCACATCAGCATCCAGAAGGCCGAAGCAAACCAAGCGCTCTTCGCCGTAGTCTTGCCGTTTGTCCTCGCGGGTCACTGTGAAGTGGTCCCAGATTGCATCGCATCCAACGAAGTCAAGCCCGTGATTCTTGATGTTCAGCTTGCGCTTTGGTTCGTCCCATGTGAGCATATCTAATTGTATCTACAAAATACTGGAGCGCAAGGCGAAATTTAACGTTGATATCCCGGCAACAAAACTTGCTCCATAACTTGGACGCTGCTCGATAAACTGGACATCAAATTCTCCTGGAAGTGGCTTGCAGCTTGCTTGCGCTGATTTGCCCTCTTGTTAATTGGATATCGATATTCTGGCAGACATGGCTTGTCGCTGGTGGTGCGTTCCCGGATGGCGCGTTGTTTTGTGACGCAAATTTGGCGGGTGTTCCGAATGCCCCTTTTTCGCTGCCACCCGGCACCGACCCTGTGCGGGTCCGGTGCGAAAGGTCACATACCAGTTTTTACTTTGTCACGGTGCGGTTGGATATTTGTGCGGCCAGGGCAGCGGGGTAGTTTTGGGCTGCGGCGCGGTCCAGCCATTGCGCACTTTGCTCCAAGTCCACACTGCGTCCCCGTCCTGTGCGCAGCATCACGGCCAGGGCATATTGCGCCTCGGCATTGCCGGATTGCGCGGCCAACTCGAAGCGTCGCGCGGCCTCTTGCAAATCGGGTGTCACACCGCGACCTGCCTCGTAGGCCCAGGCCAAGCGCGTCTGGGCCGTGGCATTGCCCGTATCGGCCAGCGTGCGATAGAGCGCGGCGGCCTGTTCGTGCTTACCGCTGGCTCCCATCAATTCAGCTTGTTGGAGTGGTGTCGGTGCAGCGGCAGACTGCCCGAGTTGGGACAGCATGTCTTTCGCGTCCTTGTCTCCATGCTCGGAGGCCTGCGTCAAATACAGGCGCGCCTTGTCCACGTCGCGCGGCAACAAGGTGCCCACAAAATACAAAAGGCCCAGACGGTACTGGGCCTTGAAATTTCCGGCGTTTGCGGCACTCGCGTAGAGCGCTTCGGCCTTGGGCAGGCTCTTGGGTTCGCCCAGGCCATCTTCGGCCAGGACACCCAGGTTAAACAGCGCATCGCCGTTACCCACTTCGGCCAGCGTTTGCCAGACTTCGCGCGCGAAGTCGTAATGCGCCATCTTGAATTCGGCGTAGGCCTTGTAGTTGCCCATGGCCGGGTTGCGCAGCCAGTCGGCACGCTCGCTGTCTTGTGCCAGTGCCAGCGAGCAACTGCTCGCCAGCAGGCAGGCCAGGCCCATAAGGCGCAGGCCGAGCATCGAGATCATTTTTTGACAGTCAGTACCCAGGAGGCCAGGGTCTTGATGTCATCCGCGCTCAAGGATGCGTGGGGAGGCATCGGAATACGACCCCACTTGCCTTTGGAGCCATATTGAATAGATTGGGCCAATGAAGATGCCGCATCGGCATCGGCCTTGTATTTTTCCGCCACGCTGGAATAGGCAGGGCCAACGATTTTCTCAGTCAGGGCGTGGCAACTCAGGCACCCGCTAGCCTGCGCCAATTCCTTGGCAGAGGCCTGTTGGGCTTCGGTCAACTCTGCGGCTTGCGCAAGTCCAGACAACAGCAACAATGGAAGGATGAGGTAACGCATGGTGTTTTGGAGCCAAAAAAAGGGGGGTGGCCGAACGAGCCGGGCCTCACCCCCTCAGGTCAACAAGAAGTACTTGGGTTTAGCCGCAGGGCCGCCCCAAGGCTAAACGCGCCCCCTCGGGGGGCAGCGTAGTACGCGAAGCGACAAGCGTGGGGGCAATTGCTTTGCCGCAGGGCCGCCCCAAGGCTAAACGCTCCCCCTCGGGGGGCAGCGCAGTACGCGAAGCGACAAGCGTGGGGGCATTTGCTTTGCCGCAGGGCCGCCCCAAGGCTAAACGCTCCCCCTCGGGGGGCAGCGTAGTACGCGAAGCGACAAGCGTGGGGGTCAAGATTTCGGCAGCTTGAAGGTCCAGACGGAACCGCCTTGTTCCAGGAAGTTAACCTTCTTGGCAACTTCACCACCCCACAGTGGCACCGCACCGCCCCAACCGGAAACCACGCTGATGTACTGCTCACCACCTTCAGACCAGGTGATGGGAGGAGCGACCACGCCGGAGCCGGTCTGGAATTGCCACAGGACCTTGCCCGTCTTGGCATCCGCTGCCTTCAGGTAGCCTTCAGGCGTACCCCAGAAAACCAGGTCGCCGCCGGTTGCCAGAACGCCACCCCAGAGAGGCGCATCGTTCTTGACTTCCCAAGCCATCTTGCCGGTCTTGGGGTCATAGGCGCGCAGGGAGCCGATGTGGTCATCAAACAGCGGACGGATGGTAAAACCTGCACCCAGGTATGCGCCGCCCTTTTTGTAGCTGATGGGCTCGTTCCAGATGTCCATGCCCCATTCGTTGGTGGGCACAAAGAACATCTTGCTCTTCGGGCTGTAGGCCATGGGCATCTGGTTCTTGCCACCCAGGAAGCCGGGTGCTGCAAATACGGAGCTACCCTTTTTGCCGTCGGCAGAAGCAGCCGGGTCGCCAGGGCGGTTGGCCGGGTCAAAGTTCGGACGTCCAGTGGCGATGTCGATGCTCTTGGCCCAGGTGATGCCGTTCACAAACGGGAAGGCGTTGGCCAGTTTGCCGCTGGTGGCGTCGATCACGTAGAAGAAACCATTGCGGTCGGCCTTGCCGCCCATGCGCTTGCCGTCCATGTCGAAGGTGATGAACTCGTTGACGCCGTCAAAGTCCCATGCGTCGTTCGGAGTGCCTTGGTAATGCCAGACGATCTTGCCGGTCTTGACATCAATAGCCACGGTGGAGGTGGAGTACAGGTTGTCGCCCTTACGCACGTGGCTGTTCCAGGGGCCGGGGTTGCCGGTACCGAAATAAGCCAGGCCGGTCTTGGCGTCATAGGTGCCGCCCAACCAGGTAGCAGCGCCACCGGTCTTCCAGGTCTCACCTGGCCAGGTGGCGTTGGTGGTACCGGAGATGCCGTTTTCCTTGCCATTCAGATAACCCATGTGGCCTTCAACCACAGGGCGGCTCCAGACCATCTTGCCGGTCTTGGGGTCGCGGGCTTCGACACGTCCGACGACGCCGAATTCGCCACCGGACACGCCGGTGAGCAACAGGCCTTCGGCGATCAGGGGAGCAGCAGTCTGGCTGTAGCCGGCTGCGTAGTCGTCAATCTTTTCTTTCCAGACGACCTTGCCGGTGTCCTGGTCAAGTGCGACCAGTTGGGCGTCCAGCGTGCCGAAGATCACCAGGTTGTCATACAGAGCGGCGCCACGGTTGACCACGTCGCAGCAAGGCATGATGCCTTCTGGCAAACGGTGCTCATACTTCCAAAGCTTTTGGCCAGTCTTCACATCCACCGCGAACAGGCGCGAGTAGGAGGCGGTAACAAACATCTTGCCCTTGTAAACCAGGGGCTGCGATTCCTGACCGCGCTGTTTTTCACCACCGAAGGACATGGACCAGATGGGTGCCAGGTTCTTCACGGTCTTGGTGTTGACGGCGTCCAGAGACGAATAGCGCTGGCCTTGCGTGCCCATACCCCAGCTCAGAACAGAGCTGTTGTCGGCTGCGTCATTGGCGATCATGGCGTCGGTAACCTGCGCCGACACATGGGCTGTGGCGGCCATCATGAGTAGTGCGAATAATGTCTTTTTCACGTGTTGTCTCCTGGCGAATTGTTGGCGGTTTCCACTTCCAAGGAAGTGACTCCGGACTGCTTTGCACCTTGCAAGGCCAATGTCCGTAGTTCCGAATCCGCAAGGACTATGCCAATCGCTTAGCCGTTCAATTTTGCTAAAAAAACGAATGTTGTTTCAGGGTAAACACGCAGATTGAACACATATCAAGTCATACACACGCGTTACAGCATGAGACACTGTTCCAATTTGACGCAACACACCCGTTGAATCAGGTCTGTCGCAGTGCAACACCCGGGCTGGCCTGCCAGCGTCCGCGCTTGTCCACCACCAGCACATCGACGCCCCATTTCCTGGCCAGTGGCAGCGCTTGGTCATAGCCTGCCATAAAGAACACCTTGGTCAACGCATCTGCCAAAACGCAATTTGAGGCCACCACTGTGACGCTGGATAACTCGGTTGGCGAGCGCCCGGTATGGGGATCAAAGATATGGTGATTGACAAAGTCAGGGCTAAAAGTGCACTGGTCGTCCGCCGAGGTGGCAACACTGCGGCCCTGCATGGCAAGGCCCGTAACCATGTGTTGCGCGTCACGCGGATTGGCCACACCCAAGGTCCAATCACCCGCGTGAGCGGGCTGCCCCAGCGAAGCCCACTCGCCCGAATCAATCAACGCATGCGCGATGCCCAGGCTTTGTAAACGCGCTTTGATCTTGTCGGCCGCATAGCCTTGTGCGATGCCATTGAGGGTGATGCCCATACCGGGACG
>CANFNO010000039.1 GCA_947447845.1 Burkholderiales bacterium
GACTACAATGCGCGCCATGTCAGCCAAACCCCCTACCTCCAACTCCGAGTATTCCGAAGGCTCCATCCGCGTCCTCAAGGGCCTGGAGCCAGTCAAGCAGCGCCCGGGCATGTACACCCGCACCGACAATCCTCTGCACGTGATTCAGGAGGTGCTGGACAACGCTGCAGACGAGGCGCTGGCCGGCCACGGCAAGAAGATCAAGGTGGTCCTGCATCTGGACGGCTCGGTATCGATTGAGGACGATGGCCGAGGGATCCCGTTCGGCATGCATCCGGAAGAAAACGCGCCGGTGATCGAACTGGTGTTCACCCGACTGCACGCGGGTGGCAAGTTTGACAAGGGCAAAGGCGGCGCCTACAGCTTCTCCGGCGGACTGCACGGCGTGGGCGTGAGTGTCACCAACGCGCTGGGAAAACGGCTGGAGGCCACCAGCTACCGCGAAGGCTCGGTGGCGCGCATCGTGTTCGCCGGTGGCGACGTGATCGAACCCCTGGTCATCCGCAAGGCGGGCGAGACCGAAAGCGGCGAAGCCAGCGAGGGCCCGCGCGACCGCAAGTCCGGCACCACGGTACGGGTCTGGCCGGATGCCAAATATTTCGAATCCGCCGTTCTCCCTTTGGGCGATCTGACCCATCTGCTGCGCAGCAAGGCAGTGTTGATGCCAGGCGTCAGCGTCACCCTGGTCAATGAGAAGACCAAGGAAAACCAGGTCTGGTTGTACAAGGGCGGACTGCGCGATTACTTGATGCAATCCCTCAACGGTGAGCCGGTGATTCCACTGTTTGATGGCGAAGGTTTTGCCGATGCCCAGAGCGAGCAGTTTGCCGATGGCGAGGGTGCCAGTTGGTGCGTGGCCTTTACCGAAGACGGCGCGCCGGTGCGCGAAAGCTATGTCAACCTGATTCCCACCAGCGCTGGCGGCACCCACGAGAGCGGCTTGCGCGATGGCCTGTTCACGGCGGTAAAGAGCTTTATCGAATTCCATTCGCTCCTGCCAAAGGGCGTCAAGCTGATGCCAGAAGACGTGTTCGCCCGCGCCAGCTACGTGCTGTCGGCCAAGGTACTGGACCCGCAATTCCAGGGGCAAATCAAGGAGCGCCTCAATTCCCGCGACGCCGTGCGTCTGGTCTCCGGCTTTGTCCGTCCGGCTCTTGAACTGTGGCTGAACCAGCACGTGGAATACGGCAAGAAGCTGGCCGAGTTGGCCATCAAGGCAGCGCAGACCCGCCAGCGTGCCGGGCAAAAAGTGGAAAAACGCAAGAGCTCCGGCGTGGCCGTGCTGCCCGGCAAGCTGACCGATTGCGAGAGCAAGGACATTTTGTACAACGAGGTGTTTTTGGTTGAGGGCGACTCGGCCGGTGGCAGCGCCAAGATGGGGCGCGACAAAGAGAACCAGGCCGTGCTGCCCCTGCGCGGCAAGGTGCTCAACACCTGGGAGGTGGACCGCGACCGGCTGTTTGCCAATACCGAAATTCACGACATTTCCGTGGCCATTGGTGTCGATCCGCATGGCCCCAACGACACGCCCGACATGACCGGTCTGCGCTACGGCAAGGTTTGCATCCTGTCGGACGCCGACGTGGATGGCTCGCACATTCAGGTGCTGCTGTTGACCTTGTTTTTCCGCCATTTCCCCAAGCTGATCGAAACCGGCCACGTGTTTGTAGCCCGTCCACCGCTGTTCCGGGTGGATGCACCTGCGCGTGGCAAAAAGCCCGCCAGCAAGGCCTATGCGCTGGACGATGGAGAACTTACTGCCATCCTGGACAAGCTGCGCAAAGAGGGTGTGCGTGAGGGTGCCTGGAGCATCAGCCGCTTCAAAGGCCTGGGTGAAATGAACGCCGAGCAGTTGTGGGACACCACACTCAATCCCGACACCCGCCGTTTGCTACCCGTCGCTTTGGGCGCCATTGACTTTGGTGCCACAGAAGCGCTGATTACCAAGCTGATGGGCAAGGGCGAAGCGGCGGCCCGGCGCGAGTTGATGGAGTTGCATGGGGACTCTGTGGAGGTGGACGTATGAGGATCAACCTGCTCTATAGCCTGGGGCGTCTGGTAGCAGCTCTGTTGTTGATGGCGCTGACAGGTTTTGCACAGGCCGAGGACGCCCTGGACGTGCCTGTAGCTGGCATTGCCGTGCCGGCGATGCAAGCAACTTACAGCACGCCTGAACGGTTGGCTTCCACCGTGCCCTGGTACGAGCATATCCAGCAGGCGGCACAGGCTTATGGCGTGGATGCACATTTGCTACAGGCGCTGGTGCAGGTGGAGTCCGAGTTCAATACCAATGCCGTGTCGCGCTCTGGCGCGATAGGCCTCATGCAAATCATGCCCGCCACCGCGATCGCTGTTGCCGGCCTGCGCGGAACGCGGCAATCGCTCAGCCAGCAGTTGCAAGATCCCGCCATCAACATGCACGCCGGTGCCCTGTATATGCGCTCCCTGATGGATACCTTTTCTCACCGGTTGGACCTGGCTTTGGCGGCCTACAACGCAGGCTCCGGCAATGTGCGCAAAGCGGGCAACCGCGTGCCGAGCAATGGCGAGACGCCTCAATTCGTGAAGAAAGTAACTGCTCTATACGCGAGTATCAAAGCTAGAGCCCTTGCCGCTGAATCTGCACCCTTAGCCACAGATGGAACAGCTTTTAGCCCGGTGCAGCCGGTGTTTGCACCCCAGTGATGTGCGTGGCGTTCTGAGTAGGGTCAACGGGGTGGTACTAGAACTTTGCAGCACAAGTATCTACAATATGTGTGTACATTACTTTACCCGCCGCTAGGAGAAACCCCATGGAAGCCACCGCAAAAGTGTTTACCAATGGCAACAGCCAGGCGGTACGCCTGCCCAAGGCATTTCGGGTGGAGACGTCTGAGATGTGGATCAGCCGTGATGAACTCAGCGGCGACATCATCCTGCGCCCCAAACCCAGCATGGCCGAGCGCCAGGCCCAATTGCGGGAATTGCTGGATCTGATTGCCGCCAACACCGATCGCACCGAATTTCTGCCGCCCCGTTCCCCCGAGCCACCTCGCGACCCCTTTGAGGGGCTGGCAGCCAGCAACGCATGACAGCGCGCTACCTTGCCGACAGCAATATCCTGAGCTACTTCATCCGTGGGGGTTACGCGCCCCTGCATGCCCGCATGTCAGACGAGTTGGCACGCCAGACGGTGGTCACCTCGGTGATTTGCCGTGCCGAACTTCGCTTTGGTCAAAGCGGCCTGACAGCGCAAGACAAGCGCCAGCGCATGATCGACCTGTGTCTGTTGCAGGTGCCCGCCTTACCCTGGACCGTTGAGGTTGCCGACATTTATGGCCCCTTGGCGCAGAAGCTGCGTAAACAGGGTCGCCCGATCGGCGCCATGGACACCTTGATTGCCGCCCATGCACTGGCAGAGGGCCTGATTTTGGTTACTCACAACACGCGTCACTTTGACGGTGTTGAGGGCTTGCTATTGGAAGACTGGGCCGCTCTGGAAGCCTAAGAGTTCCAGCCCCTCCCGACTCCTGGATTTACTGCGTTCTTTACTGAAACCTACCGAATGACCGACGACCTTTTGACCCCCCTGACCCCGCCCCCTGACGGCGACGACGGCCTGAACCTGGCCACCTACGCGCAACGCGCTTACCTTGAATACGCGCTCTCCGTCGTCAAGGGCCGCGCCTTGCCGGATGCCTGCGACGGGCAGAAGCCGGTGCAACGGCGCATTCTCTATTCCATGTCGCGCATGGGCCTGGGCTTTGGTGGCGCCAATGGCAATACCGGGGCCAAGCCGGTTAAGTGCGCCCGTGTTGTAGGCGATGTGCTGGGCCGCTTTCACCCGCACGGAGACCAGGCCGCGTATGAGGCGCTGGTGCGCATGGCGCAGGATTTTTCGCAACGCTATCCCCTGATCGACGGGCAGGGCAACTTTGGTTCGCGCGATGGCGACGGGGCTGCGGCCATGCGCTATACCGAGGCGCGGCTGGCCAAGATCACTTCGCTGCTACTGGACGAAATCGACCAGGGCACGGTGGACTTTCAGCCCAATTACGACGGCTCTACCGAAGAGCCCTGCCAATTACCCGCGCGACTGCCGTTCTCGTTGCTTAACGGCGCCAGCGGCATTGCCGTGGGCCTGGCCACCGAAATCCCCAGCCATAACCTGCGCGAAGTGGCCGATGCCTGCATCGCCCTGATCAAAAACCCGCAGCTTTCCGAGGCTGAGTTGTTTGCCATCGTGCCCGGACCGGACTTTCCCGGCGGTGGCCAGATCATTAGCCCCGCCTCCGACATTGCCGATGCCTACCGCACGGGTCGCGGCTCATTAAAGTGCCGAGCGCGCTGGAAGATTGAAGATCTGGCACGCGGCCAGTGGCAACTGGTGGTGACCGAATTGCCACAGGGCGTGAGCACCCAGCGCGTGCTGGAAGAAATTGAAGAACTGACCAACCCCAAGGTCAAGGCTGGCAAGAAGGCCTTGTCTCAGGATCAGACGCAACTCAAAGCCAGCATCCTGTCGGTGCTGGATGTGGTGCGTGACGAGTCCGGCAAAGAGAACGCTGTGCGCCTGGTGTTTGAGCCAAAGACCAGCCGCATCGAACAGCAGGAGTTGATTACTGCGCTGTTGGCGCACACCAGCCTGGAGTCGTCCTCGCCGATCAACCTGACCATGGTGGGCTTGGACGGTAGGCCGACGCAAAAGTCTTTGCGCCAGATGCTCAACGAGTGGATCAGCTTTCGCCAGATCACCATTGAGCGGCGCTCACGCCATCGGCTGGGCAAGGTGCTGGACCGCATCCACATCCTCGAAGGTCGGCAGACTGTTCTGCTGAACATCGACGAGGTGATTGCCATCATCCGCCAGAGCGACGAGCCCAAGGCGGCACTGATTGCGCGCTTTAACTTGAGCGACCGTCAGGCCGAAGACATCCTCGAAATCCGCCTGCGCCAATTGGCGCGACTGGAAGCCATCAAGATCGAGCAAGAGCTGTCCGAGTTGCGCATCGAGCAGGGCAAGTTGGAAGAAATCATCAACAACCCCGCAGCCCTGCGCCGTTTGATGATCAAGGAAATCGAGCTTGATGCCAAAACCTTTGCCGATGCCCGCCGCACGCTGATCCAGACCGAGAAAAAGGCCGTGGCCGAAGTCAAGGTGGTGGACGAGGCGCTGACGGTGGTGGTCAGCCAAAAGGGCTGGGTGCGCACACGCTTGGGTCATGGCCTGGACGCCAGCACCTTGGCCTTCAAGGCGGGTGATGGCTTGTACGACACCTTCGAGTGCCGCAGCGTCGACACGCTGCTGGTGTTTGGCTCCAACGGACGCGTTTATTCGGTGGCGGTGTCTATGCTGCCGGGCGGACGCGGCGATGGCCAGCCGGTGACCACGCTGATCGAACTGGAAAGCGGCACCCAATTGCTCTATTACTTTGCCGGACCGGCAGCCGCCACGCTGCTGCTCAGTAGCACGGGTGCCTACGGCTTCATGGCGACGGTGGCCAACATGGTTTCGCGCCAGAAGGCGGGCAAGGCTTTTGTTACCTGCAATGAAGGCGAGACGCTGTGCCGCCCATCGCTGGTGAGCGGTGCGCAGGGCAGGGTGGTCACACCCGGCACTGCGGCAGCCGTTGTGGCACCTGCTACGCACGTAGCTTGCGCGTCCACGGGCGGGCGCATTCTGACCTTCGAAATCACCGAACTCAAATCCATGGCCACCGGCGGGCGCGGCCTGATGCTGCTGGATTTGGAAGCCAAAGACACGCTCGCAGGGGCCGCGGCGTACACCCGCAGCATTCGCATTGACGGCATTGGCCGGGGCGGCAAGGAGCGTGATGAGACATTGGAGATTCGCAGTCTGAACAACGCCCGTGCGGCGCGTGGTCGCAAGGGCAAGGCGGCTGATTTGGGCTTTAAGCCTACCGGCATCACCCGCGTGGAGTGAAGGTCGCCGGTTTGAGTTTATTGATATTGCGCAAGACCTTTGTCAGCTAGGTAAAAGTTCGACCCACCACAATGAACCATGGATAAAAGCATGGTGATCTCCGGCGGTGGCATCGGCGGCTTGGCCGCTGCCTTGGCCTGTGCTCGCGCTGGCTGGAAGGCGGATTTGCTGGAACAATCCCCGGTGTTTGGCGAAGTCGGGGCCGGTATTCAGCTCGGTCCCAACGTGGTGAAAGTCTTGCAAACCTTGGGCGTGGGAGATGCCCTGCGCCGGGTGGCTGCCTTTCCGGGCCACCTGGAAGTGCGCAACGCCACGACCGCGGAGCGTTTGGCAGTTATGCCCCTGGGTAAGACGGCTGAGCAACGCTATGGCGCCCCTTACGTCACCATTGCCCGCGCCGATATGCACACCCTTTTGCTGGAAGCGGTGCGCGCCCAAGGCGGCGTCGATTTGCACCTGGACTCGCGTGTCATCGGCATCACGCAAAGTGAGGATGGTGTCGCTGTCGAAACCGTGCAGGACCAAACCTTTGAAGCCCCCTTGCTGGTTGGCGCCGATGGCTTGTGGAGCACGGTGCGCAAGCAGGTGGTGGATAACGACGCTGCGCCACGCGTCACCGGGCATTTGGCATTCAGGGCCATGCTGCCCCAAAGCGCGCTTCCCGCTTCACTGCGCACGCAGGTTGTGACAGCCTGGATGGGTCCTGATTTTCATGCGGTGCACTATCCCGTTCGCAGTGGTGAATGGCTGAATGTGGTTTGCATCGTGCACGGCCGGGTGTCGGGCGACCCACAGTCCTGGGACCACAGTGCCAATGCCCATGAACTGCGCAGCCGAATGTCTCTGGCCCGTGGCGCATTGCGTGACCTGATTTACGCGGTGGATCAATGGCGTTTATGGCCCCTGACAGACCGCACGCCCATGGCCAGCGCCGCCGAGCATGCCAGGGGCCGCATTGCCTTGCTCGGCGATGCTGCGCACCCCATGCGCCCGTATCTGGCGCAAGGTGCCGGCATGGCGATTGAAGACGCAGCTGCTTTGGCGACCAGCCTGGGCGAACTGCCCAATCAGGTGCCGCAGGCCCTGACTCGCTTTGCCAACAGGCGCTGGCAGCGCAACGCGCGGGTACAGGCACGTGCCATCCGCAATGGCGAGATCTATCACTTCAAAGGTCTGCAGCAAGTGGGGCGAGATATCGCTCTCAAGCTGTTGGGTGCCAGGTTGATGGACGTTCCCTGGCTCTACAACGGCGCGTGATCAGCTGAGCATTCGGCGCTTGCGAGCGCTACACTTTGACAACGCACAGCCCATCGGCTGCATAAGAAAAAGCTTCCTTAGGAGATGCCATGAACCACGTGCTTAGCGTTAACTTTTTTTCTTTCAATGCGGGTCGCCGGATTGGGTTAACCCGCCTGGCAGTTGCGCTGGCCATTGCGGGGGCATTGGCCGGTTGCGCCGGTACCCGCATGGGCCCCGGCCAGGTCGACTCGCACGGCACCCAACTGGAGCGCATCCAAAACATCGTGGTGATCTACGCGGAAAACCATAGCTTTGACAATATCTATGGCCTGTTCCCGGGGGCCAACGGCATCGCCAATGCCACAGCAGAACAGAAGCTTCAGCTCGACCATGACGACAAGCCCTTGAAGGAACTGCTGGTGTTCGGGTCGGATGGCAAGCCCGATGCGCGCTATCCGGCCATGCCGAATGCGCCGTTTCGCATCGATGCGCCGCCGGTGAGCCGCGCGCCTACACAGATCGTGCCCAGTCCGACGCACCTGTTTTACAACAACAAAGAGCAGATCAACGGCGGCAAGAACAACCGTTTTGCCGCGATGTCGGGCGTGGGCGGCTGGGTCATGGGCCATTACGACGGTAGCCAGTTCCGTCTGTGGCAGTGGGCCAGGGACTACACCCTGGCAGACAACTTTTACATGGGTGCGTTTGGTGGCTCGTACCTGAACCACCAGTATCTGATTTGCGCCTGCATGCCGCGCTTTGACAATGCGCCCGACAGCATGCGCGCCGTCCTGGACGCGCAGGGCCGATTGCAAAAACGCCCAAGCTCGCCATCCGCCAACACGGGCGCGGTGCAGCTGGAAAACAGTGGCCAAGTCACGCCGGACGGCTATTCCATCAATACCACCCAGCCGCCTTACCAGCCCAGTGGCATTCCTCCCGCTGCAGGCGGCGACTCTGCGCTGGCCAACCCGGCTGGCAATGCGCGTGGCAACCACTTGGATCTGGCGCTTCCTGCCCAGACCAACAAGACCATTGGGGACACGCTGTCGGCCAAAGGCATTGAATGGGCCTGGTATGCCGGTGGCTATCAACGCGCGCTGAGCGACGGCATGCAGGAGCCCGGTGCACCGCGCAAGGTGATTTATGCAGGTGGACCGGATTCGCCCAACTTTCAGCCACACCACCAGCCGTTCAACTACTTTGTGAATTACGCGCCGGGCACCGCTGCACGTGCGCAGCACTTGCGTGATGGTGAGGCGTTTGAGCAGGCCATTGCTGCCGGGCAGTTGCCTGCCGTGTCTTTCTACAAACCCGCTGGAGTCAACACCCAGCACCCCAGCTACACCGACATGGTGACCGGTGACCGCCACATTGCCGATTTGCTGGACAAGCTCAAGGCCAGTCCACAGTGGAAGAACATGCTGGTGATCGTCACCTACGACGAAAACGGCGGCTATTGGGACCATGCGTCGCCACCCACGGGCCCGGGCCTCGGGGACCGCTGGGGCCCCGGCACACGTATACCGGCCTTGTTGATCGGCCCGACCGTAAAAAAAGGCTTTGTGGATTCAAGCCCTTACGACACCGGCTCCATCATCAAGTTTTTAACGCGCCGTTTTAGCCTGGAGCAGTTGCCGGGCGTGCGCGAGAAGATCGGCGATTTGACGGGCGCGCTGGAGTAGCGGGCAAAGGCCGTTCAAATTGTGTAGGGATGTAAGCCTCTTTGACTTTGAAGCCACAACTCTTATGCTGCGACCTTTAACTCGAAACATGCCATGAACCCGTTTAAACGCCTGACCGCTTCGATTTTGATTGCATCCACCGCACTGCTCGGCATGCCCATGGTGGCCCAGGCTGGCATAGTTTCCAGTGAACAGTCTTTTGCGCCACAAACCCAATCCGATGCACGTGACAAAGTGACTGCGCTTTTGGCCCGTGAGGATGTGCGTGCTGGTCTGGCTGAACGTGGTCTGAGTGCTGAGCTGGCGCAGGATCGTGTCCGGGCCATGACCGACGAGGAAGTGGCAACTCTCGCCGGTCGCATCGACCAGGCACCTGCCGGTGGCGATGTTTTGGGACTGTTGTTTACCGTGTTCATCATCCTGCTGGTTACCGACATTCTTGGGTTGACCAAGGTCTACCCCTTCACCCGATCGGTTCGATGAATTTTTCGCAACGCTTGCGATGCGCCCCCGCTTTTGCGGGGGTTCTTGTTTGTGCCCTGCTTGCCGGGTGTGCCACTCCGCAAGTGATGCGTCTGCATGAGGCCGAGCTGTCGCAAGCTGTGGCACCACGCGCAGCGCTCGAGGACGTGCCCTTTTTCGCCCAAAAAGAATATGAATGCGGACCGGCTGCCCTGGCCATGGTGCTGTCTGCTGCGGGCGTACCCATAACGCCCGATGCGCTGGTGGACCAGGTCTATCTGCCCGCACGCAAGGGCTCGCTGCAAGTGGAAATGCTGGCCGCAACAAGGCAAAGAGGCCTGCTGGCCTACCCGCTCAAGCCCTCCCTTCAAGACCTGTTGCAAGAGGTTGCTGCAGGCCACCCGGTACTGGTGTTTCAAAACCTGTCGTTGCCGATCTACCCCGTCTGGCACTACGCGGTCGTGATCGCCTATGACCTGCAGCGCAACACCATTACCCTGCATTCGGGCGAGACCGCGAACATGGAAATGTCGCTGTTTACTTTTGAGCGCATCTGGGCGCGAGGTAACTATTGGGCGATGCTGGCACTGGCACCAGAGACCTTGCCGGCCACGGCGGACGCTGACACGCTTGCGCGAAGCGTGGCCGCACTGGAGAGCCAGCATCCGAATGCTGCGCGCAACGCCTACACGCAGGCGCTGAAGCGTTGGCCTGACAATGCGAATTTGCACTTTGGACTGGGCAATAGCGCCTATACCTTGCACGACCTGCAGTCGGCAGCCTCGGCCTACCAGGCTGCAACGCATGCCAATCCGGCGTTTGCGGATGCCTGGAACAACCTGGCCCAGACCCGCCTGGACCTGGGTGACAAGGCCGCTGCAAAAGAGGCGATTGCACGCGCCGTCTTGTTGGGTGGCGCGCACCTGCCGCAATATCTGGAACTGCAGTCACAGCTGCAGGCAATGGCGCCCGATTAACCAAGTGGTTGGCGCCTGTGCTTGCGCGGCGCAAAGCGCGGTCCTGGCCCCTATTTATCCGCTACGGTGTCGTGTATCAGCGAGTAGTCCATGTGCGACTGACCGTCCGCGTCGGTGGTCAGGACATCCACATAGCGATGGCCCCAGAGAATTTTCGAGCAGTCGTAGCTAAAGCGTGACAGCATGGTCTGGCTGGTGGTTTCGTCAATCCCGCTGATGCTGAGAATCAGCGTGGTGTTGGCTGCCTTGGCTGAGCCCAGAGGCACATCCTTTAGCGGGCTTTCATCGTCAATGTCATGCATAAGTGACCAACCCAAAATAAACATGGGCTGCTCGTCCCGGCGCAGCTTCAGGTCAAAAATGCGTCTGAAAGTGTGACCCTCTGACGTGGTCTCGTTACGCAGCAGGCGCAGTTTGGCGGAGGCATCCACAATCATATTTTGCCGCGCATTGGCCACGCGAATCATCAGTGTCCGACGGCCATCCATGGTGCTCACCACCGGATTCTTGGCAAACATGATGCGCGCTCTGGGACGCGAAAAGCGCGCAAACATCACCCCGGTAATGAGCGCAATGCCGGTCATGCCGACAAAGATTTCTACTGTGGCCACCACATGTGCGTACAAGTTGGCAGGGTGCATGTCCCCGTAGCCCACAGTCGCCAAGGTCTCCACGCTGAAGAAGAATGCGCCCAGAAAACCTGCCGGAGCCTGGTTGGCAATGGCCTGGTCTGACAGCATGTAAAGCCCGGCGAACACGGTATTAAGTGCTAAAAATGCGAACGCAAAAACCACCATAAACCAGGGCCAACTCAGCACCATGGCGTAGTGGTACACGTCCTGCAAATGGGCACGCGGTAACCCATAGGTGTGGACCCGGGTCGAACCAAGGGTGACGGTGCGCGAGATCTTTTTTTTATGCGATGTCATGGAAGTTGGTTTCAAGCAGGAAGCGCGGATGCGGCAGCGGTTAGACCGTTTGATTATCGCCACCCCATTTGACTGCGCCGACCTGGGTGATATGCCCCTCCCATTTGGGGCTTTTCCCCCGCACGTGGCCAACAAGCACCCTCGGGCTGGACGTGCCCAAGAAAAATTCTTATGTAAATCAATGACTTGGAAACATTTGATGGGTACTGCAGGCTTGGCATGCTCCGTGCGAAGTGATGACACCTAGACACTTTTTTTGAGAGGGAGGCAGCATGAACGTCAAACGCCTGGATGGACGCCAATTGAACTATTGGGTCGCCAAATCGGCCGGCTTGAAACTCTCGGCAGACTATCAACTGC
>CANFNO010000040.1 GCA_947447845.1 Burkholderiales bacterium
ACCTTGGCGCTGGCTTTGCCCGAAGCTGATCCGGCCTGGTTAGAACCCTTCTCTCAGGGCTTGCTGGCCTTGGCCGACCTGCATGGCTGCGAACTTGTTGGCGGCGACACCACCCGGGGCCCACTGAATATCTGCATCACGGTATTTGGTGAAGTTCCCAAGGGCCAAGCCCTGCTGCGCAGCGGAGCACAACCCGGCGACGACATCTATGTCAGCGGCACGCTGGGCGATGCCAGCCTGGCGTTGGCACACATGCTGCAGGAACGCAATTGCAAGGACGGCGTTCAGGCTGTCGTCGAGGAAAACACCCAAGCAAGGCAACCCCAATTGCCAACGGCCGATCTGGCAAAAGCCCGCCGGAGGCTGGAATGGCCTACGCCCCGGGTGGCGCTTGGGATAGCGTTGCGGGGGGTGGCCACTGCCGCAGCCGATATCAGCGATGGCCTGCTGGGCGACCTGGGCCACATCATGGAGCGCTCTGGCGTGGGCGCTACATTGGACGCGGCGTTGGCCTTTGACCTGCTGGGTGTACACCACTATTCAGAGCAAACGGCTGCGCTGCTGGCACGCCCGGAAATGCGCAGTGCCTTACTGCAGCATGTGCTGAGCGGTGGTGACGATTACGAACTGGTGTTTACCGCGGCACCGGCACAGCGCCCTGCAGTGCAGGCAGCCGCGCTGGCCAGCAACACCCCGATATCGCGCATAGGACACATAGAAGGCACGTCTGGTCTGCGTTTGTTAGACCCGCAAGGCAAGCTTCTGGACCATCACTTCCGCTCCTTTGACCATTTCAGCGGCCCGGTTTAATACCGAAGAGCAAATCAGCCGGGGTCTGCTGGCTGTGTCAGCGCGATGCATACCAAAGCGCAGGTGCCCACTTCGTTTGCGCCTGCTTGCAGCCGGATGGTTGCACCATGAAGCGCTGCAATGCGCTGGCAAATAGCAAGTCCGAGTCCGGTGCCTGCCTGGTCTGCGTTGGCAACACGGTAGAAGCGCTCAAAAACTCGCTCGCGTAACTGCGGGGGAATCCCCGGCCCGTCATCCTCAACACGGAGGCAGATAGACCTATCTTCGCGACTGAGGTTCACCAGGATGTGCCCTCCCGACTGCGTGTAACGAATCGCGTTATCCACCAGATTGGAGATCAGCATGGAGACCATGTCTGCATTGCCCTGCAAGGGCGCAAGCCCTGGTTCCGCATGCAACTCCAGTGTCTGCCCGCGTTGCAAAGCCAAAGGAGCCAGGACCGCACAAACAGACTCCGCAACGTCCAGAAGATCGATGGCCTCAACCTCGGGCAAGGCCTGCTGCGGGTCCAACCGCGCCATGGTGAGCATCTGCCCGACCAAGCGAATGGCCCGCTCAATTCCGCGCTGAAGTTGTGCAACGGCATCCTGGCGATCGGCTTCGCCTTCTGCGGTTCTGACGAGATAGGCCTGCGCCTTAATGGCAGCCAGCGGCGTACGCAATTCATGCGCAGCATTGGCGGTAAAGCGCCGCTCGCCTTCCAGACTATTGCCCACGCGCTCCAACAAGTGGTTAAGCGCGCCAACCAGGGGGCGGACTTCGTTGGGCACTTGCGTCTCATCGAGCGGTGTCAGGCTGTCGGGCTTTCTTGACTCTATTTCCTGCGCCAATCGGCCCAAAGGCCACAGACCGCGACGAATGGATAACCAGATCAGAACCAGCAGCACCGGCAATCCCAGCCCGAGTGGACTGACCACCCGCAACGCAATATTGCGCACCAGACGATTTCGCAGGTCGTTGTCCTCAGACACGACAATGCGAAAGTCATGGTGCCGATCCCACACCGCGTAGTACTTCCAGGTCTGACCATCCACTTCTGTGGATTCGGACAGACCATCACGGGGCGTTAAGACTTCTTGCGGTGCATTGGCGGAGCGCAGAAGCAGCAGACCGTCCCGGCTCCAGACTTGATAGCGCAGACTCTTTTCGTATTGCGAATGCATGGCTTCAATAGAACCCACGACTACACCACTGCCGACTGATCGCACCCTAGACAGGCGCTGTGGCAATTCTGGCCAGGTAGCAAAGACCACCCCTAGGTCCGGGGCTACGATGCTTGTCGGCACCGTGGTCATGTCTGCCTCATCGGGATCGGTGACGCGCAACAAAGCCAGTGCGGTCTGCGCCAAATGGGCATCAAAAAGTTCATAGACCTCGTCCACACTGTCGCGCACTGTTAACCAGGCAATACCCAGCGTGTAGACCACACTCACCGCGATCAGCCCAAACAGCAACCGCTGACTGAGTGATTGCCGCAACGAACTGATCACGGGTTATCCCGGCTGATGGTGTAACCCACGCCGCGTACCGTCTTCAAAATGGACGAGCCCAGTTTGAGCCGCAGGTTGTGGATATGCACTTCGATGGCGTTGCTATCAACCCCATCTTTCCAGCCATACAAAGATTCTTCCAGTTGTGCGCGGGTGAGGATCCGGCCCGCGGCTTCCATCAGTGCGCGCAAGACCTTGAACTCTCGATTGGTTAGCTTGATGGGCTCACCACCATGGGTCAGCGTGTGGGAATCCAAATCAAGTCGCAGCTCACCTACGCAAAGCGCACCACTGCTGCGCCCTGCTCTTCGCACCAATGCGCGCAAGCGAGCAACCAGTTCCTCCATCTCAGCGGTCTTACCCAAAAAATCGTCGGCACCACACTCCAGGCAAATCACCTTGTCGCGGGTGGTGTCAGTGGCCGTCAATATCAGGACCGGGATAGGGTTGTTGTTGGCGCGCAAGCTACGCACGACATCGGTACCGCTGATTTTGGGCAGCCCCACGTCCAACACCATGGCAACAAAGTCATGTGCGTCCAGGGCATCCAAAGCGGCCTTGCCGTCCTTGACCCACGTCACGTTGAATCCGGCTTTGCCTAGGGCGGCGCGCAAGCCCGCGCCCAATAGCGCGTCATCTTCTACAAGTAATAGTTGCACGGTTTACCAACGTTCATTTCAAGCAGCAATCTACCTATTTATCTTGAAGGCGATTGTTACTTTGACGGCCCGAAATCACCAGAGGAAAAACCCGCCATCCTTAAGACAATTCTTAAGTCCTTTCTTAAGAAGTCCTCAGATTCAATTCAAGTTCCTAAGCCATTTCTCAGACCGGCTACGTACGCTGCACCCTGAAGAGAAGACACGCATTCCCGCAATGAATGCGCCAGATAAATAACACCAGGCTATAGGAATTTGAAGCATGGCAAAACACAAACCCCTTGCGTACCTGCGACAGTGCGCAGCCGTCCTGGCTACCGCTTTTCTCGCGCTGACGACGCAGACCGCCGTGGCCGAGACAGCGCCCGATCTGATGGCAAACGCGCGCTATGTCGGCGAGCAGCGCTGCGTGGAATGCCATGACACCGAAAAATCCCTTTTCGGCCATACCCAGCACGCCCGTGTGTTCCGGGAAAATCCACGCAACGATACGGAAAAATCTGTGTGCGAGGCCTGCCACGGCCCGGGCTCGCTGCACGTGGTGGACACCCATGACAAATCCAAGATCGTTGGATTTGACAAGGATTGGGAGACCCCGATCGAGCGGCAAAACGCACAGTGCCTGAACTGCCACAAGGGCGGGCAACGCCTGCACTGGCCGGGCTCCATCCATGCCACCAACAAGCTGGCCTGCTCTGATTGCCACAACCCCATGGCACGCTTCTCGGCCAACGGGCTGATGAAGAAGGCAGGCATAACTGAGACCTGCCAAAGTTGCCACCAGCAGCAACGCGCCGAGTTCAAGAAAAAGTCGCACATGCCGGTGCCCGAAGGCAAGATGAGCTGCGTGGACTGCCACAACCCGCACGGCACCAGCGGTAAGAAATTGCTCAAGGCCGATTCGGTGAATGACCTGTGCTACACCTGCCACACCGAGAAGCGCGGCCCCTTCATCTGGGAGCATGCGCCAGTGCGTGAAAACTGCATGAACTGCCACAGCCCGCACGGCTCCAATCAGGACAAACTGCTGGTTCAGGCTCGCCCCATGCTGTGCCAGCAATGCCATAGCGGCCAGGGCAATATGGGACACCAGATGTTTGCTGGCAACACCTTACCCGGCGCCATGACAACCGGCCTGATCCCACCAACAAACAACGCCAGCGCCGGAAGCCGTCGAACCATCGGCCGCTCCTGCCAGAACTGCCACACCCAGATCCACGGAAGCAACAGCACCTCCGGTGCTCGCTTTCAGCGCTAATTTGAATGCGGAGATTGCATATGAACCACATCACCATTCCCGGGATCCGTACTACAGCGGTGCATCCCCGATTGAAATTGCTTGTGCTGGGCATTGGCGCTGCATTGCTGCAATGGGCCGCTCCGTCGGTTTATGCGGACTCTGCGGTTGGCGTAGACATGGCCAATGGCAACGTGCTCAACCCGCCGGGTCGCTCTGCGGTTCCCCGCCCTCTGTCTGCCGAAGGCCTGGACACCGTACGCCGCTCTCCGAGCGGGCAGCTCTACGGCATACCGTATGACGTGACCGACGAAGTCAGCACCACGCAAGGGGGCTGGGAATACACCGGCGGCGTGGAGGCAGGCCTTTTGGGTGGCGATGCCAGCGCCAAGAACTCGCTGTACCGGAAGTACAAGGATCTGGAAAACGGTCCCTACCTTAACTACTTTGAAGTAGAAGCCAACGATTCCAAGACCGCTCGCTACATGTCCGCGTTGGGCGGTGGCACGGGCCAAAGCGATCAGTTTTATGGATTTCAATATGGCCGCTACAACGACTGGAAGGTCAAGCTCTTCTACAGCGAAACCCTGCATGTATTTACGGACAACTACAAGCAGTTGTACAACGGTACCGGGTCCGGCAATCTGACCTTGCCGGCTGGGCTTAAGCCCATGGGAGGTGCAACACCGATAACAAGCGGAACATTTAACTCGGGCGCTTTAAACTACATCGGCGCAACATCCACTTGTAGTACGACGGCTCCGTGCTGGCGATACACCGGCGCAGACGGCATTGCAAAGACCTATTCGAATGCAACTGCAGCTGCAGGCATCAACTGGACTGCAAGTGCCACAAATGGCGGCGCCGCTGTCTCGCCCAACTCAATCGCCGGCAGTATCAACAACTATCTGAATTCGAACGGCGTGGAGGCCAACACCGAACTCAGCCTGGTGCGCCAAAAGGCCGGTGCCTCGGGCGAGATCAAGTTCACCGACAACTGGAAGGGCTATGCAAGCTACACCCAGGAGCAACGCAAAGGGGCCCGGCCCTTCGGCATGAACGAAAACAACTACACGGCAGAGATCCCAGAGCCGATTGACTATGTCTCACACGATTTTCTGGCTGGCGTCAGCTATGCAGACAGCCTGACGCAAGCCAACCTGCGGGCCTCGGCTTCACTGTTTCACAACAACATCAACACCCTGACGGTTGAGCAACCCTGGCTGTCTGCGGTGACGGGCGTGGGCGCCGCGCAAACCACCACCTTTGACCTGTATCCGGACAACCAGGCCTACAACATCAAGGGTGAGTTTGCCCGCAGCCTGCCGGACTTTTACAGAGGACGATTCACAGCTGTCGCCGCAATAGGCTCCTCCCTGCAGGACGACAAATTGCTGATGCCTGTCAGTGCCGCAGAGTCCGCACAGATCCGGGCCGGTATCGGTGGCTCCATCGTCCGCGGAATCAACAATCCGGGCTATGCGACAAACACACTGGACCTCTCAAACTGGGATGGCACGAATGGCCTGCCATTGAGCCAGAGCAGCGGCAAGCAGCGCATAGACACCCAACTGCTGAACGCCACCCTCTCGGTCAAACCCACCGATGACCTGACCGTCAAGGGCGACCTTCGCCAATTCGCCACCATGAACCAAGGTGGCTATATCGCCTACAACCCGCTTACCGGTCAATTCGGCCGCGGCTTTCGCAACTCCACCTCGTTTGACATGGTAGTTGGCAATTCGGATACGACGGGGACGGTGTTCAGGGGCTCACCCTGCTACGTGTTGCCCGGCTATCCCGTAGTACCGGGCTGCATCTTTAACGGTAACGCTGGCGCTGTGACGCAAGGGACAGGGACTGCTTCGACTAACAACCCCGCCAACATTCCCGTTTTCAGCCCGGCACGCAACACCACACAAACCAACTACGTGTTGTCGGGTGACTACGATCTGGGCCGGACCAGCAGCATCAACGGTGCGCTGGAACGCGAAGACTTTCACCGCACTTTCCGCGAACGCGAGAACACCTGGGAAGACAAGGTCAAGCTGGGCTATGTGAACCGGGGGTATGAACAAGCCACCCTGCGCATGTCTTATGAAGATGGACGCCGCCGGGGCTCTGAATATGAATTCTGGCCCATTGACGACTTCGGCACCGGTCTGCCCGGGCTGGACTGGAACACCATCGTCGCCCAGTACCAAAAGACAGCGGCCGCCGCTCCGGGCTGGACTGTTTCACCCGCAAATATTGCCGGCTACTTGGCTCGCTACGCCTATGAATCACGCAAATACGACCAGGCGGATCGCGACCAACAGATATTCAATGCGCGCCTGAATATTCTGGCAACCGATGACATTGATCTGGGTGTGTCGCTGCAAAACAAAGACATCGTCTATCCAAACTCAGGATATGGCTTGGGCAAGGACCGTCTGAGTTCCATCAACCTGGAAGCTAACTACCAGCCCTCCAACGACAAGCAGTTCTACGGCTACTACAGCGCGCAGGAAGGCAGCAAGTCCATGAAGGCCAATGCGGGCACCAGCAACGCATTCGCCAATAACACCTGCATCCCCACCGGTGTTGGATTGACAACAGCGCAAATGGAAATCCAATGCGCCCAACAAGTCTGGCTGGCGGCCTCCGCCTGGAATATGGACAGTGTGGACAAATCCGACCTCATTGGCGTGGGCTTCCAGACCACCTTGGGCGGAAATCTGCGTTTGGGTGTCGACTACACCTACTCCAGCAGCACCAGTTCCGTCACCTACGGCTATGGAGCCAATGTGCTGAGCGCCGCGCAGATCACCGCCGCGCAGGCCAACACTTTCTCGGATATGACGCTGATTCAGAACACCCTCACCCTGAACCTGCTGATTCCGATTCAAAAGAAGGCCACTGCACGCGTCATGTACCGGCATGAAAGCGGATCGGTCAAAGACTGGCATTACACCGGCACGCCTTTGGGTGCCAGTGCTGCCGAAGGCAATGCCACCTTGATGCTAGACGCCGGTCCGCAGGACTATCACACCAATGTCTTCGGTGTGATGCTTCAGTTTCTCTTGTAACAGCAGTGCCCAAGCCGAAGGAACCGCACTATGACTGAATATATTTATCGCTTCGCCACACTGCTGCTGCGCGGTCGCATGTCGCACTGTGTCAGTGCACTGACCCTGGGTCTGGCGCTTATCACCCCCGCCATCGCCCAGGACGCCCAAACCATGGCGACCACTGTCTGCGCGGCCTGCCACGGCCCGGATGGCAATAGCCTGGTGCCGATGTTCCCGAAGATCGCCGGACTGCAGGAAACCTACATCATCAAGCAGCTGCGCGACTTTCAGTCGGGACGGCGCAAGAGCGACATCATGGCGCCCGTGGTGTCCACACTCAAACCTGAAGACCTGGCACCTCTGGCGGTCTACTTCAGCCGACAAAAGCTCAAGCCTGGTGATGCGGGCGACAAAGCAGAGGCCTCCGTTGGCAAACTGCTGTACTTTGATGGCAATGAAGAAACCGGCGTGCCGGCTTGCGTGGGCTGTCACCAACCTCAAGGTGCGGGTCAGGCCATTTACCCACGCATCGGTGGCCAGCATGCAACCTATGTTGCGCAGCAACTTCGGAACTTTGCCGCTGGCGAGCGCAGCAACGATGTCAGTCGTTTCATGCGCGTCGTGGCCAAGCGCATGAGTGAGGAAGAAATCCAATCCGTGGCGGCCTATCTGGTCAGCCTCGATGCCAAGTAGCGTTCAGTCCACATGGAAAGCCAAAGCGTATGAAACACTTTTTAGCCACATTGACCCTGGCCCTGACATTGCCCCTGTTGGCAGCAGCGCAAACACCCGTCTGGAATGAAATCAAGGGCGAACTCAAGCAGGCTCTCGAAGCCAAAGGCGAAGCCCAGCGCGGCAAGTTGGCCTTTGGCCCCTGCGAAGGTTGCCACCGTCCCGACGCGTCGGGACGGGTCAGCGGCGCCTACCCACGGCTCTCCGGTCAGCATGCCAGTGTGTTGATGAAACAGATCACCGACATACGCGGCGGCAGGCGTGCCAACCCCAAGATGGAGCCGTTTATTGACGACCATGTGCTCACCCCATTTGACATTGCCGACATCGCCGTTTACCTACAGGCGCTACCAGTGTCAGCAGCCAATGGCAAGGGACCTGGCACGGGCGTGGAGCGTGGCAGGCAACTTTATGACAGAGACTGCACTTCATGCCATGGCGCGTTGGGCGAAGGCGATGCAACCAAGTTCTACCCCATGGTGGCGGCCCAGCATTACAAATATCTGCTGCGCGAAGTGAAGTTCATTCGCGATGGCGACCGGCGCAACTCCAACCCTGACATGGTGAATGTGATCAAGCCCTACAGCAGCGCCGACCTGGAAGCGGTGGCGGACTATATGGCACAGCTCAAGCCGGTGGCGCCGTAAAGCGCGATGGGTTTCGGTGCGGTCGAGGCCTGGCTAAAGGCAAACTCTGGCGTACTGGCGCGAGGCGTCAAGGCCACACTGGCTTTGCTTGCCCTGGCCAGTTCGCTAGCCCATGGCCACGACGCCTCGGTCTGGACCGTCAAGGAAGACAACGCAAGTTGGCGCGCGGAATGCGGCAGTTGCCATATGGCCTATCCACCGCAGATGCTAGCCGCCACCGACTGGCTGCTGATCATGTCGCAGCTGGAGAAACACTTTGGCACCGACGCCAGTCTGGAGTTGGCGCGGCGTGACGAGATCACAAACTTTCTGGACCGCAACGGTGCGGGGCGCAGCACCCATGAAGGGCCGGGCCTGCCGCGCATCACGGGCTCGGACCGTTTCATTGACAAACACCAAAGCGCCATACGTCTATGGCGCAAGGGTCGCGTGAAGTTGCTTTCGGATTGTCTGGCCTGCCACGCGGGTGCCGCGCCTGGCTCCTAGATAATCCTGGGATGCAAGATTTCTCCCATTCGAATACTTTCGGCGCTGCGGTCACCGTCTTCCCGGAAGACCCCGGGCAACCCGCACCCATCGTGCGACCCAGCCTGCGGTTTATGTTGTCCCACCCCGCACACTCGTTGGGCCTGGGCTTTGGTTCTGGTTTGTCACGCATTGCGCCGGGCACGGCTGGCACGCTGTGGGCATGGGTGTCGTTTGTGGTGCTGTCGCAATGGCTAAACACCAGCGCCTGGGGCTGGGTGATTGGCCTGTCGCTGCCCATTGGCTGGTGGGCTTGCAGCGTGACTGCCCGCAACATGCGTGTGCTGGACCCGGGCAGCATCGTCTGGGACGAGATTGCCGCCTTCTGGTTGGTGCTGTGGCTGGTGATGCCCGCCAGTCTGGTGGCGCAGGCCATGGCCTTTGGTCTGTTTCGCTTTTTTGATGCGGTAAAGCCCGGGCCTGTCGGCTGGGCCGATTCCTTGTTCCACCATGTCGATCCGCAGACTGACCGCCAGGCCTGGACCAAGGCTGGCTTTGGCATCATGTTCGACGATCTCGTCGCTGCCGGTTGCACCCTGCTGGTGATCGCTCTGTGGAAGTTGATCTGATGCACCCATGTCAGCCCTTGGCCACTTTGTTACTCACAAACAACTTCAAACTGGCTACGGCCGAGAGTTGCACCGGCGGCATGATCGCCGCGGCCTGCACGGACCTGGCCGGCTCCAGCGACTGGTTTGAGTGCGGCTTTGTCAGCTACTCCAACCAGGCAAAAACTGAAATGCTGGGCGTGGATGCCCGACTCATCACCGCGCATGGCGCCGTGAGCGAACCAGTCGCCCGTGCCATGGCGCAAGGGGTCTTCAATCATTCAGAAGCACAGGTCTCTGTAGCAGTTACCGGTGTGGCCGGTCCTGGTGGCGGCAGTGCCGACAAGCCCGTGGGCACGGTGTGGTTTGCCTGGGGCCTGCCATCCGGAATCTTCTCAGAAGTGCAGCACTTCGAAGGCGACCGCGCAGCCGTACGCGCGGCCACTGTGCAGCACGCACTGGCACGTTTGGTCACGCTGTTACAAGACTGGAAGGTATCGCTTTGAACGCAGATTTTTGGGCAGGACTCGCCACCGGACTGGCGTTGATCGTCGCCATTGGTTCACAAAACGCCTTTGTGCTGCGCTGTGGCATTCGCCGCGAGCATGTGCTGCCGATTGTGCTGTTCTGTGCTGCCTCTGACGCCCTACTGATTGCCGCTGGGGTAGGTGGTACCGGTACGCTGCTGCGCAGCAACGCGCTGCTCATGGACATCACCCGCTATGGTGGTGCGCTGTTTTTGGCCAGTTACGGTCTGCTCGCCGCGCGCCGTGCCTTTGCCGGTGAGCATCTGCACGTAGAAGCAAAAAGCAGTGGCAGCTTGGCTACTGCCCTGGCGGCCTGTTTTGCCTTTACCTTTTTGAATCCGCATGTATATCTGGACACCGTGGTGCTGCTGGGCACCGTGGCCGCCCAACGTGGCGAGTCCGGTCGCTGGGTCTTCGGGGTGGGCGCGATGTGCGGCAGCGTGCTGTGGTTCTCCGCACTAGGCTTTGGTGCCCGCTTGCTGGCACCGTGGTTCGAAAAAGCCATTGCCTGGCGCATCCTGGACAGCTTGATAGCACTGGTCATGCTGACACTTTCGTGGAGCCTGTTGCAAGCCGCCTAGCTGGAAGCTGCCCGGGGGAAAAGTGGCTGTTGTCGCACTGCGCTTGGCGCGCTTGCGTGAGTTCGTGGAGCGCTCCGTGTCTCCGATGCAAATGCGGGTTGATGGGCTTGCAAGCGAGCCTGAAAAGTTACAGACTATCCGCTTAAGGTTTGAAGATCTGGCGTCGCAAGTGGCGGCGAGCGGCGGCGAGTGTAGGCGATAAATAAATAATTAGTTTATGCCAGCTGGAAACAGCTGCTAACGGGGGGGCAGACATGCAAATCGAACGTGCCGAGACGGCAGACATCGAACGACTCCTGTCCAGGATCGGTGCCGGTCTCGATCAATTCCTAAAGTTTGAACACCAAGACGCCTTACGCCAGCAGGCCCAATGGACTGGGCATCTGGACATTCCACTGCCCCAATACGGCGTAGGTATCGACCAGGTCGTTGATGAGTTGCTCACCCATATCATTCCCAATGGATCTGTGGTTCCCAAGCCAGGCTTTAGTTCTTTCATAACCACCGGAGCAACCAGTGCGGCAGCGTTGGCCGCAACTGCGGCAAGCATTGCCTCGCCGCAGCGATATGGAC
>CANFNO010000041.1 GCA_947447845.1 Burkholderiales bacterium
ACGGCATCCACCCCGGCGGCGGCGGCGCGGTCAATGGCGCTGTGCCAGACATTCACGTTCGCGGCCTGCGGGTAGGTGTTAAGCGCCACGAGCACCTTGCGCCCTCTTGCATGGGCATAGGCAATGCCGCTGTTGATGGCGGCCTCGTCAAAATTCAGACCGGCAAAGTTGCGTGCGTTGGTGGCATCCCGAAAGCCGAGATAGACGCAATCTGCACCCTCGTCGACTGCTGCCTTGAGTGCGGGCAGACTGCCCGCCGGGCACACCAACTCCATTTTCCGTGAGGGTGATTCGCCTGCTACTGACACGGGTGCGCTTGGCGCTTGGGTAGTCAAAACCATGGAAAAAGGCCCGGCCCCGGCATCATAAAAACGTCAGCAAATCAGGCAAAAGAAGTTGTAGGGCGAAGCTAACAGCCCCTTGCCGCAAGGCCACTGATGTAGGTCAACCACGCCACAGAAAGCGGCGCTGGCAAATGGGCGCACAAATGCTAATCTGTCGCACCTATAAACCGCCCGGCCAAGAAATATGAACAACCAGCACTACGAAGACTTTGCATCTGAAGCCGTCGCCCAGCTACGCGCCGATCTGGCTTTGGCCCTGCGGGCGGCAGCCTTTCACGGCTTGGCCGAGGGTGTCTGCAACCATTTCAGCGTCGAGTTGCCGGATCAGTCCGGGCGCTTTCTGCTGAACCCGCGCGGCCTGCTGTGGGAAGAGGTGCAGGCCGATGACATTGTGCTGATTGATGTGCACGGCAACATCCTGGCCGGTCGCCATGCGGTGGAGCCCACTGCCATGTACATCCACGCGGCCATCCACCGCATCGCCAAAAAGGCCTGCGTGCTGCACACCCATATGCCTTACGCCACGGCGCTGTCGCTCACGCCGCAGCGCATGCTGGACACAACTCTTTCGCAAAACGCCATGCGCTTTCATGGCCGCACGGCGGCCGACCCGCACTACAACGGGCTGGCCCTGGATAGTGCCGAGGGCGAACGCATTGCGCATGCCATGCAGGGTGCTGACGTGGTGTTTTTGGGCAACCACGGTGTGGTGGTCTGCGCCCAGCGTATGGACTACGCCTACGACGATCTGTACTATTTGGAGCGTGCCTGCTGCGTGCAGGTGCTGGCCCAGTCCACGGGCCAGCACCTGGCGCCGGCCTCCCCGGCCATTGCCCAAAAGGTGATGGAGCAGACCATCGGTGAGCGCCTGCAGTCTGAATTATTCTTTGCCGCCCTGGGCAGAAAGCTGTGAGAAAAATATGAGTTCACCTGATTACTCCAAAGGGGTCGCATGTGTGCGCGGCCAGTACGTGCCGATTGCCGAGGCCAGCATCCCGATCACCGACTGGGGCTTTTTGCGCTCCGACGCCACCTACGACGTGGTCACCGTCTGGGACGGCGCCTTCTTCCGCATCGACGCGCATCTGGAGCGATTTCTGCTGAGCTGCAAGCGCTGGCGTCTGGACCCCGGTCTCAGCGCCGAGCAGATCGCAGACACCTTGACGCAGTGCGTGCGCCTGAGCGGACTGCGTTCCTCCTACGTGGAGATGATCTGCACGCGTGGCCAGCCGCCGTGGGGTTCACGCGACCCGCGCCTGGCGGTCAACCAGTTTTATGCCTTTGCCGTGCCCTATGTCTGGCTGGCCAATGAAGCGCAGCGCGCCAACGGGCTGCACCTGAATATCAGCGATGTGCAACGCATCCCGTCGGCCTCTGTCGACCCGCGCGCCAAGAACTACCACTGGAATGACCTGACCATGGGCCTGCTGGGTGCGCTGGACGCCGGTGCCGACAGCGTGGTGCTGGTGGATGCGCAAGGCAACGTGGTCGAGGGGCCGGGCTTCAATGTGTTTTGCGTGCGTCAGGGTGCGGTGGTGACACCGGCACAGGGCATGCTCGAAGGCATCTCACGCCGCACGGTGATCGAGATGGCGCAGTCGCTGAAGCTGGAAGTGCAGGTACGTGCCCTGCCCGCCGCTGAGTTGCGCAGCGCAGACGAGGTGTTCCTTTCCACCTCGGGCGGCGGTGTGTTACCGGTAACCGTGGTGGATGGTGTGGCAATAGGCGACGGCAAACCCGGCGCTATTACTCGCCGGCTGGTGGATACCTATTGGGCCTGGCATAGCGACCCGGCGTTGAACCGCGCGATCGACTACGCCTGATGCCTTGCTGGAGGCAGACTCGCGCTAAGCTTCTGCCTTTTCATGAAGTATCCACATGAGCGATCCACAATTTGATGCCGGGCTTGCCATGCGCAAGCAGGTCATGGGCGAAGACTTTGTTGCCCGCGCCTTTGAAGGCGTGACCGAATTTACCGCCCCCTTGCAGCAGCACATTACCCGCAATGCCTGGGGCGATGTCTGGCAACGCCCGGGGCTGGACCTCAAGACCCGCAGCTTGATCACCGTGGCCATGCTGACCGCGCTGGGCAAGCAGAACGAACTCAAAGGCCATGTGCGCGGCGCCCTCAACAACGGGGCCAGCGTGCAGGAGATTCAGGAGGTGCTGCTACACGCCACTGTTTACTGTGGCGTGCCCGCCTCTGTGGAGGCTTTTCGCAGCGCCGCCGAGGTCGTGAATGGTTTGGAAGCGGGCAGCGCACCAGCAAAAAAATAGGCCCGATTTCTCGGGCCCATTTCAGATCTACCAGCTCACCGGTTGCACGCTAAGGCGCGCAGTCGGTCCGGTCTAGCTATCTCTTAAGCAGCAGCATCAATGATGGCGTTGAAAGTCGGGCTTGGGCGCATCACAGCCAGAACCTTGTCCTTGTCGGCCAGGTAGTAGCCACCGATATCAACCGGCTTGCCCTGCACCGCTTTGAGCTCGTCGGTGATCTTGGCTTCGTTATCCGCCAGTGCCTTGGCCATGGGAGCAAAGTGCGCCGCCAGTTCCGTATCTTCCGTCTGTGCGGCCAATTCCTGGGCCCAGTACATAGCCAGGTAAAACTGGCTGCCACGGTTGTCGAGTTGGCCGGTCTTGGGGCTTGGGCCCTTGTTGTTGTCCAGCAGTTTGCCAGTGGCTGCATCCAGCGCTTTGGACAGGATCTTGGCCTTGTTGTTGCCGGTCTTGATACCCAGGTCTTCCATACTCACGGCCAGCGCCAGGAACTCGCCCAACGAATCCCAACGCAGGTGGTTTTCTTCCACCAGTTGCTGCACATGCTTGGGGGCGGAACCACCGGCACCGGTTTCGTACATGCCGCCACCAGCCATCAAAGGCACGATGGACAGCATCTTGGCGCTGGTGCCCAGTTCCATGATGGGGAACAGGTCGGTCAGGTAGTCGCGCAGGATGTTGCCAGTCGCGCTGATGGTGTCCAGACCGCGGATGACGCGCTCCAGCGAGTAGCGCATGGCTCGCACCTGGCTCATGATCTGGATGTCCAGACCGGCCGTATTGTGCTCGTGCAGGTACATCTTGACCTTGGTGATCAGTTGCGCTTCGTGCGGGCGGTACTGGTCGAGCCAGAACACCACCGGCATGCCGGAGTTGCGGGCACGGGTAACGGCTAGTTTGACCCAGTCGCGGATGGCAGCGTCTTTGCACTGGCACATGCGCCAGATGTCACCGGCTTCGACGTTCTGGCTGAGCAGCACTTCGCCGCTGGCGACGTCGGTGATGTTGGCCACGCCGTCTTCGGCAATCTCGAAGGTCTTGTCGTGCGAGCCGTATTCTTCGGCCTGCTGGGCCATCAAACCCACATTGGGCACGGTGCCCATGGTCTTGGGATCGAAGGCGCCATGCCATTTGCAGAAGTTGATGATTTCCTGATAAATGCGGGCAAAGGTCGATTCGGGCATCACGGCCTTGACGTCCTTCAGGCGACCATCGGCGCCCCACATCTTGCCGCCGTTGCGAATCATGGCCGGCATGGAGGCGTCCACAATGATGTCATTGGGCGAGTGGAAATTGGTAATGCCCTTGGCCGAGTCGACCATGGCCAACTCGGGGCGGTGCTCGTGGCAGGCGTGCAGGTCGCGCTTGATCTCGTCCTGCTTGCTCTGAGGCAGGGTGGAAATCTTGTCGTACAGATTGGCCATACCGTTGTTCACGTTGACGCCGATTTCTTCAAACAACTTGCCGTGCTTCTCGAAGGCTTCGCGGTAGAAAATCTTGACGCAGTGGCCGAACACGATGGGGTGCGACACCTTCATCATGGTGGCCTTGACGTGCAGCGAGAACATCACGCCGGTCTTGCGCGCATCTTCAATTTCCTGCTCGTAGAAGGCTTCCAGAGCCTTCTTGCTCATGAACATGCTGTCGATGACTTCGCGGTCCAGCAGCTTGGTGCTGGGCTTCAGGACAATGGTCTTGCCGGATTTGGTGATGAGCTCCATCCGCACTTCACGGGCGCGGTCCAGAGTCATGGACTTTTCGCCATGGTAGAAGTCGCCGCTGTGCATGTGCGACACGTGTGAGCGCGAAGCCTGGCTCCACTCGGCCATGCTGTGCGGGTTCTTGCGGGCAAATTCCTTGACGGCCTTGGGCGCACGGCGATCGGAGTTGCCTTCACGCAGCACCGGGTTCACAGAAGAGCCGATGCAACGGGCATAGCGCGCGCGAATGGCCTTTTCTTCGTCAGTCTTGGGATCTTCCGGGTAGTCCGGCAGGGCGTAGCCCTTGCCCTGCAGTTCGCGGATGCAGGCAATCAACTGGCCCACAGAGGCGCTGATATTGGGCAGCTTGATGATGTTGGCTTCGGGCTTGAAGGTCAGCTTGCCCAATTCGGTCAGGGTGTCAGGCGCGCGCTGCGCTTCGGTCAGGTTTTCGGGGAAGGACGCCAGCACGCGGGCAGCCACCGAAATATCACTCTCAGCCACTTCAATATTGGCCGGCTTGGCAAAGCTGCGGATGATGGGCAGGAACGCACAGGTGGCCAAAAACGGCGCTTCATCTGTGAGTGTGTAAATGATTTTTGACTTGTCGGCGGCCATTGGTACCCCTCTTGCTATTTGGTTGATCGATTTTTTTGAAATCGCGCTACTGTATTCGATGACGGTGTCAGCAAACTGACTACGGAAATGTACGACTTTTGCTGGGCCAGCAGCCCGAACGGCGGCGACTTAGGCGCCTCTTGAGTGGAAATGTTGACCTAGGCCAATGGTTCCCTAGATCAACCACAAACCCAGAGAGACCAGCGCCATCAGAAGCAATCCGGCAGACAGCAGGCGCGCAGGCGCCCAGCGTGCAAGCGCACTTTCTGGCTGGGCGGCTGGGGCCGGAGCAGGGGCCAGGCTTTGTCCCGCAAAGCGCTCCCCCTGTTTCGCAAATCGGGTCTTGCACTTGGTACCGCAAAAAAAATAGCTTTGGCCTTGGCGTTCCAGATGATGAAACGATTTGTCGGTCACCGTCATGCCGCACACGGGATCTTTTAATACACAGTTACTTTCCATAGGGCCATTTTGCGCTACAACGGCACCCGGTTCTGTTGACCCCAGAGCGCGAACGAATGGGTGTTCAGCGAGATGGCATTCCAGCAACCTGCCCTTTTGACCGGCGAAGTTGAATCAAACCTGAGTTACCCAAACGCAATACCGGCTCGCAGAAAATTTCGCAGAATCGCTACTTTTATCCTTCAAATATCGCTCCATTCCCGATCGCTTTACCCAAGTCCGCACAGGGTTGTCACCGGCCCCATGCCTGCAGAATCATTGCGGTCAGCCTTGGGAGTGTCTCGCCCCACTCTCGGGAGAACATATGCCCTGCGGGACAATTTTCGAGGCTTAGCCGACATACCGGTTTATCGCGTCAATGAGGCAGGCAAATCAAACCACCAGGACTGCCGCCGGACGTGCGGCATTGGAGTGATACCGACGCGCTACGTGCCTTGCTGCTGAAGCACTCACCGTGAGGAATCCATGGTGATTGGTGGTGGGCGTTGGCGCACAGCGCCTTTTGGAAATTCAAAGTTTAGACAGACTCGGAGCGAACGGTCGACGTGACCTGCTTTCGTTGGCTTCGCTCGATGGGCATTTCGTAAGTAGAGCCAACGCACCCTGGCCCGTAGTCACTTCAGAATTGGGTAGGCAGAAGGTCATCACCTCACCGGCTCATGATGCAGCGGCATTTCTGTATGCGTTCGGAACCCTTATCGGGAACACCGATATGCACAGCGAATCGCAAGGCTAGGATAGGACGCGCGTTCAATGCGCCTCCACTCACTCATCTTCACCCCCGAATTCCCCGCTCAACTCCGCCTCAATCTGCTCAATG
Organism: Burkholderiales bacterium; assembly: GCA_947447845.1. The sequence continues at coordinate 6,219 of CANFNO010000041.1, forward strand.
GTCGGCAGGCTGCCTTCCAGCTCTTGTGGCAGTGCGCGGGTTAGCTGGGTTTCCCATTCGGCCACGCTAATGGGTTGGGTGCTACCGGCCAGGGCGTATTCCACCAGCACACGGTTTTTCTCGCGCACCAGCAACAGGCCCAGGGTGGGTTTGTCGTCGGGGTGGGACAGCAGGCGGTCTACGGCGGTCATGTACATGCCAAGTTGGGCACCGTCGCCGGGCTCAAACTTGCGTGCCTTGAGTTCAATGACGACGTAGCAGCGCAGTTTGAGGTGGTAGAAAAGCAGGTCGAGGTAGAAATCTTCGTCGCCAATTTCCAGATGCACTTGGCGACCCACAAAGGCGAAGCCCTGACCGAGTTCGAGCAAGAACTTCTGGATGTGATCAATCAGTCCCTGCTCCAACTGCTGCTCCCGGCGCGGTGCATCGGTGCCCAGAAAGTCAAACAGGTAGGGGTCTTTGAAAATTTGGACCGCCATGTCCGAGTCGGGCGGCGGCATGGTGGCGGGGAAGTTGTTTTGTGCCTTGCCGTGACGCAGGTGGCTGCGACCATCAATCTGTGCAACGAGGATGTTGCGTGACCAACCATGCTCGACTGTCTTGGCTGCGTATCAAAGTCGTTCTTCGGCATTGGTCAGCTTTTCTAGCAAGGTGAGGTTGTGGTACCAGGTCACTTGTGCAAGCGACGCTTGCACAAGTGACCGGTCAGGCCAAGTGGTGGCAAAAGCACGCATGTATTTGAGGTTGCGGGGCGAAAAGCCTTTCATATCTGGGAAAGCCTCACGCAGGTCGGCTGCCAGTCGTTCGATGACCTTGGTGCCGTAACCTTGCTCGGCTTGCTTTTGCAGGATGCGTTGGCCAATGTCCCAATACAGCAGCACCATGACACTGTTGCTGGCCAGCACCAGACGCAGGCGCTCGCCGCGGATGCGGCCCTTGATCTCAGTGAGCCATGCCGCATAGTCGACGGGCATGTCACTTGCCTGTGCTGCCACCGGGAACATGGCACTTCGGTCTACGCGGCCACGCTGGACGCGCTGGGGTTGATCAGCATGGGCCTTAACCGAAGTGGGCTTCTTGGACTTAGATGACATGCATGGTCTTCTGGTTTTATCCGGGTATTGGAATGATTGTGCGGACCGCACACATTCTAGGGACGAATCATCAGTCAAACACCTTAGTCCACGGAATGAAAAGAGCCGCAGCACTTGCGCGCTGCGGCTCTTGAGCAGATTGCAGGCGACCTAGCCGTTCAGTTGTTGCTCCAGCTTGTGCAGCACTTCATAACAAGCCAGCACACCGGCCACACTGCTGTTGGGCTCACGCCCTTCCCGAATGGCGGTGAAGAACTCGCGGTCCTGCAGCTCGATGCCATTCATGGACACGGCAACCTGGCTGACATCGATCTTCTCTTCCTTGCCGCTAAACAGGTCGTCATAACGGGCAATGTAGGTTGCCGTATCGCCGATGTATCGGAAGAAGGTGCCCAGCGGGCCGTCGTTGTTGAAGCTGAGCGACAGCGTGCAAATCGCGCCATTGGCGGCTTTGAGCTGGATGCTCATGTCCATGGCGATACCCAGTACCGGATGGATCGGGCCCTGAATGGCGTTGGCCTGCACGATAGGGCTGCCGCACTGGTAGGCGAACAAGTCGACCGTGTGGGCGGCGTGGTGCCACAGCAGATGGTCAGTCCAGCTACGGGCCTGGCCCAGGGCATTGGTGTTGGTGCGCCGGAAGAAGTAGGTCTGCACATCCATTTGCTGGATGTTGAAGCGGCCTGCCGCGATCTCTTTGTGCACGTACTGGTGGCTGGGGTTGAAGCGGCGGGTGTGGCCACACATGGCGACCAGGCCGGTTTGCTTTTGCAGCGCCACGACTTCCTGCGCACCTTTGAGGCTATCAGCCAGGGGGATCTCCACCTGCACGTGCTTTCCGGCCTTGAGGCAGGCGATGGTTTGCGCGGCGTGCATTTGCGTGGGCGTGCATAGGATGACGGCGTCGAGTTCCGACAAGGCCAGGCTGTCGGCCAGCTCGGTGGTGACGTGCTTGATACCGTACTTGTCAGCCACTTCTTTGGTCTTATCCAGATCGCGGCTGATCAGCGAGACTACTTCCACGCCGTCGATATTTTTGATGCCGTCCAGGTGCTTGATGCCGAAGGCACCGGCACCGGCGAGGGCTACTTTGATGGTTTTGGTCATGCGAGTCTCCGTAGAGCCGCCTCAAGGAGGCGAGAGCCCCCTAAGGGGGCAGTGAATGAAATGAACGTGGGGGTCATGTCCTATTTGTTCTCCAGAATCAGGTGTCCCACGGCGGTGTTGGAGGCCGGTACGTGGAAGAAACGGTGCTTGAGGTGGACGCCATCGGCCCGACCCGCCACATCGCTCATGGCGCCACGGGCAATCAGCCACATCACCAGCTCAATGCCTTCGCTACCGGCTTCGCGCACATAGTCGATGTGCGGAATGGCGGCGGCTTTGGCAGGGTCAGCAATCAGCTTGTCGAGAAAGGCGTTGTCGAATTCCTTGTTGATGAGGCCCGCGCGCGGACCCTGCAACTGGTGGCTCATGCCGCCTGTGCCCCAGATGTGCACGTTCAGGTCTTCGTCGTAGCTCTCCACAGCTTTGCGGATGGCCTGGCCGAGGTTGAAACAGCGCTGGCCGCTGGGCACGGGGTACTGCACCACATTCACCGCAAAAGGTATCACCGGACACGGCCATTTGAAATCATCCTTGGGCGGGTTGCCGCACATCAGGGACAGCGGAACGGTGAGGCCGTGGTCCACATCCATCTTGTTAACGATGGTCAGGTCAAAGTCCTGCTGGATGACAGACTGCGCAATGTGCGAGGCCAGTTCCGGATGGCCCACCACCGTGGGCACGGGACGCGCGCCATAGCCTTCGTCGGCCGGTTGGTACTCTGCCGCGGTGCCGATGGCAAAGGTGGGAATCATGTCCAGGCTGAAAGCGGTGGCGTGGTCGTTGTAGACCAGGAAGATGACATCGGGCTTGTTGTCCTTCATCCACTGCTTGGAATATTCGTAACCGGCAAACACCGGCTGCCAGTAGGGCTCTTTGTCCTTGCCCATATCGAGTGCGGCCCCAATTGCGGGGACGTGCGAGGTGTAAACGGAAGCGGTTATACGTGCCATGTGGACTCCTGCCGGGCCACCTCAAAGGAGGCCAGCGCCCCCTTGGGGGGCAGTGAATGAAATAAACGTGGGGGCATCTTGTTCAGCCCTTTTTGTTCTTGTTAGCCGAGCCTTGCGGCTGGTTCTTGGCCTGCGCGTCGCCGTCTTCGCCAATGTAACGGTTGCCTTCGACACTGCGACCACCGCTGATCATCATGGCGCGGTATTCCTCTTCGCTCATGCCGGTCATGCTGCCCGCCATTTGCTGAAACGAGAGGCCGTCCGTGGCGCCGATCTTGGCCAGGAAATAAATGTTTCCACCCGAAGCCATGCAGCGGTTCAGGTCGCGCGTCAGCACGCCCTGCTTCTGCTCTTCGGTCATGGGCCACTCGTCCAGATAGGCACGCTCGTTGGCCTTGAAGCGCGTACGGTTCTCGGCCTTCATCAGGCTCATGCAGAACTGGTTCAAGTGGTAGCCCTTGCGGGACTGTTCGGCGTCAAAAATGATGGTGCCGGGGACGTCTAGGTATGGCTTGTCTAATGACATGTTTACACCTCTTCAGGCCAGTAAAGGCGCATGGGGTTTGTGACCAAAAGTTTCTGCTGCAGTTCTGCAGTGATGGCGATATGCGGGATGAAGTCCACCAGCAACCCGTCATCGGGCATGTGGTCTTTCAAGTTCGGGTGCGGCCAGTCGGTGCCCCACAGCACGCGATCTGGGAACTCATCGACGATGCGTTTGGCAAATGGGATCACATCCTTGTAAGCGTTCTGTTCGCCATTCAAAGCCTTGGGGCCGGTGACCGACAGACGCTCAGGACACGACACCTTGCTCCACACATTTATGTGTTCGCGCATGAACTTCTGGAACAACGTGAATTGCGGACCATCGACTGGCAGCGACACATCGGGGCGACCCATGTGGTCCACGACGACCGTGGTTGGCAATGCAGTGAAAAAGTCCCACAACTCGGGCAAGTCCACCGCCTCAAAGTAGATCACCACATGCCAGCCCCATTGGGCGATGCGACCGGCGATTTCCAGCAACTCGTCCTTGGGCGTGAAGTCCACCAGACGCTTGACGAAGTTGAAGCGCACGCCGCGCACACCGGCGTCGTGCATGGCTTGAATCTCCTGATCCGTGACACTGCGCTTGACGGTGGCGACACCGCGCGCACGTCCGTTGGAGTGCACCAGCGCATCAACCATCGCGCGATTGTCGGCGCCGTGGCAAGTAGCTTGAACCACTACGTTACGGGCAAAGCCGAGGTGGTCGCGCAGGGCATAGAGCTGGTGCTTGGAGGCGTCGCACGGCGTGTATTTGCGCTCGGGCGCATAAGGAAATTCAGCGCCGGGGCCGAACACATGGCAGTGCGCATCCACCGCGCCCACAGGCACCTGGAAGCGCGGCTTCGAAGGGCCGGAATACCAGTCCATCCAGCCCGCAGTTTTGGTGAAGTCGCCAGTAGTGGGTTTAGACATTGAGCGCTTTAGAGTGAAGTTGGCGGGAAGCATTGGGGCACCGCGGGCTGGCGATTTGTGTCCGAAGGACAGTATGAGCCGGACTGCGGTGCCCCAATGCTGATCGAGATAAGTGCATCAGTCGATGTACCTCAAACCCGCAGCCGCCAGCGACTCACGCATTTTGTACATATCCAACCCCAACACACCCGCAGCAAACTTCTCACGCTTCTCGCCTTCAAAGCTCTCGCGCTTTTCGGCAGCATCGGCCACTTCCTGGGCGCGGGCGGCGGGCACGACGACGATGCCATCCACATCGGCAATCACCACGTCACCGGGCTTCACTTGCGCACCGGCGCAGATGACGTCGATGTTGACGGAGCCGAGCGTGGCCTTGATGGTGCCCTTGGCGTTGATGGCGCGGCTAAAGACTGGGAAGCCCATTCTTTCCAACTCGTCCACATCGCGCACACC
>CANFNO010000042.1 GCA_947447845.1 Burkholderiales bacterium
AATGCCAAAGCCCTGTACTTAGGCAAGTCCGGCAAGATCACCGAGATGATGAAGGGCATGGCCGCCCTCAGCGTGGACGAGAAGAAGGCACGTGGTGCCGCTATCAACTTGGCCAAACAGGCGATTGAATCCGCGCTGACTGCGCGTCGCCAAGGCTTGGCAGATGCCGAGCTGCAGATTCAACTCCAGGCCGAAGCGCTGGACGTGACGCTGCCCGGCCGACAGCGCGGGCAGGGCGGGTTGCACCCCGTGTCGCTTACGCTGGAGCGCATTGAAGCGATCTTCGGCTCTATGGGTTTCGATGTGGCCCAGGGCCCTGAGATCGAGTCCGATTGGTTCAACTTCACCGCTCTCAACACGCCCGAAGACCACCCGGCACGCTCCATGCACGACACCTTCTATGTGGAAGGCGGTTCGGAGACTGCGCCCAATCTGTTGCGTACGCATACCAGCCCGATGCAAATCCGCTATGCCGTGCAGCACGTAAAGGCACACCGCACGTTGATTGGCGCACCAGTGGATGAGCTGTTCTCCGGCGACATGCCCGAGATTCGCGTCATTGCTCCCGGTCGCACCTACCGTGTCGACAGCGATGCCACCCATTCACCCATGTTTCACCAGTGCGAAGGTCTGTGGGTGGGTGAGAACGTGAGCTTCAAGGATTTGAAGTTCGTCTTCACAGATTTCTGTCGCACCTTCTTTGAGAGCGACGACCTGGTGCTGCGCTTTCGCCCCAGTTTCTTCCCGTTTACTGAACCCAGCGCCGAGATCGATATCCAGTTCCAAAGCGGCCCTTTGTCTGGCCGCTGGTTGGAAGTGGCCGGCTCTGGCCAAGTGCACCCCAACGTGATCCGTAACATGGGTCTGGATCCTGAAATGTTTATCGGTTTCGCCTTTGGCATGGGCCCGGATCGTCTGACCATGCTGCGTTACGGGGTGAACGACTTGCGCCTTTTCTTTGATGGCGATGTGCGCTTCCTTTCGCAATTCCAATAAGTACACATAAGAACGAACGCTCGAGCTGAATATGCAATTTTCTGAATCCTGGCTACGCACTTTCTGCAACCCCGCAATGGGAACCGCAGAGCTCGCTGAAACGCTGACCATGGCTGGTCTTGAAGTTGAAGAGCTTCAACCGGTCGCGCCTCCTTTTTCCCACATCGTTGTTGGAGAAATCAAGGAGGCCGAGCAGCATCCCAACGCCGACCGTCTGCGTGTCTGCAAGGTCGACGTGGGGCAGGCGGAATTGCTGAATATCGTCTGCGGCGCACCCAATGCGCGCGTCGGAATTCGCATTCCTTGTGCATTGGTAGGTGCCGAGTTGCCACCCGGTGAAGACGGTAAACCATTCATCATCAAAGTTGGCAAACTGCGCGGTGTTGAAAGCCAGGGCATGTTGTGCTCGGCGCGCGAACTCAAATTATCCGAAGACCATGGTGGCTTGCTGGAACTGGCCGCCGATGCGCCGCTCGGTCAAAATATTCGTGAACATTTGAATCTGGATGACACGCTTTTCACCCTCAAGCTCACACCCAATCTGGCGCATTGCCTCAGCGTGTACGGCGTGGCTCGTGAAGTATCCGCGTTAACTGGTGCGCCGCTGAATACGCCATCCTTTGCGCCAGTGGCCGTGGGCAATAAGGACCGCGTGGCAGTCAAAATTAGCGCGCCCGACCTGTGTGGCCGTTTTTCCGGTCGCGTGGTGCGCAACGTCAATACCAAAGCGCAAACACCTCAGTGGATGGTCGATCGCCTTGCGCGTTCCGGTCAGCGCAGCGTGACTGCGTTGGTGGACATTTCCAATTACGTGATGTTTGAGTTCGGTCGTCCGTCCCACATATTTGATCTGGAAAAGATCAACGGCGGTCTGGATGTGCGATGGGGTAAGCCTGGCGAACAGCTCAAACTGCTCAATGGCAATACCGTAGCGGTTGACGACAAAGTTGGCGTAATTGCCGATGATGCGCAGGTTGAGTCGCTGGCCGGCATTATGGGCGGCGACGCCACGGCCGTGTCCGACGACACACAACACGTTTACGTGGAGGCCGCCTTCTGGTGGCCCAAGTCGATTGCCGGTCGCTCACGCCGATTCAATTTTTCCACCGACGCCGGTCACCGCTTTGAGCGCGGCGTGGACCCCGAGTTGACGGTGGAGCACCTGGAGCGCATCACGCAACTGATCATCGATATCTGCGGCACGCCCGAGACAACCTGCGGCCCCATTGACGACCAGCAACCCAATATGCCGGTGGCCAAACCGGTCAGCCTGCGCGTCGCTCGTGCGGTCAAGATCATCGGGATGCCACTGACACAAACGCAATGTGCCGACGCCTTGACCGGCCTCGGTCTTACGCTGACACAGACCGAAGGTGTCATCACCGTAGTACCGCCATCATTCCGCTTTGACCTCCAGATTGAAGAGGATCTGATTGAAGAAGTGGTACGCATGGTCGGTTACAACAATTTGCCTGATACGCCACCACTGGCCCCCATTACGGCGCGAATTCGTCCGGAGGCACAACGCAGTGCGTTTGCGGTGCGCCGTGCTCTGGCTACTCTGGCTTACCAGGAAACCATCAACTTCAGCTTTGTCGAAGAGCGTTGGGAACATGAACTTGCCGGCAACGCGAACCCCATTAAGTTGCTCAATCCGATTGCAAGCCAGATGAGCGTGATGCGCTCGTCGTTGATCGGCTCGCTGCTGCAGGTGCTCAAGTTCAACCAAGCGCGTAAGGCGGCGCGTGTTCGGGTGTTCGAATTGGGTCGCGTGTTCCTGCGAGATGCCACAGTTAAAAATACCGATTCAACGGTTGAGGGCTTTAACCAGCCAATGCGGGTTTCAGGTTTGGCTAGTGGCAGTGCTGAGCCAATGCAGTGGGGTGTTAAAGACACACCAGTGGATTTCTATAGTGTCAAAGGCGATATCGAAAGCCTGCTTGCCCCGCTATCCGTTGAGTTCAAACCCGATTTGCATCCATCGATGCACCCGGGTCGTTGCGCATCGGTATGGCTGGATGGCAAATGCATTGGGCATGTCGGCGAGTTGCACCCCAAGTGGCGTCAGTCTTATGAGTTGCCCACAGCCCCGGTGCTGTTTGAATTGGATCTGGATGCCGTATTGGCCCGTAGCGTGCCCGAATTTAAGTCGGTCTCCAAGATGCAGGCGGTGCAGCGTGATGTGGCGGTAGTTGTGAACGACGCGGTTACACACGCTGAGCTGATGAATGCCATCTGGGCGGCTCCGACTGCCGGACTCTTGCGTGACGCGCAGTTGTTCGACGTGTACCGCCCCAAACTGGCCAAAGACTCTGTGGCTGCCGAGGGTGCCTCCGACAGAAGTCTGGCCGTGCGTCTTACGCTTAATAGCGATGAAGCCAGTTTGACCGAAGAACAGATCGAAATTTCTGTCAAAGCTGTGGTGGATCAACTCAGCATGCAGTTAGGTGCGCGTCAGCGCGTCTAAACTACGCGCAATACAAACAGAATCGAGACACCATGGATTTTTCTGTCGAAAGTCTGGAGACACCGGCACTGACCAAGGCGCAATTGGCCGATTTGCTTTTCGAGCAGATCGGACTTAACAAGCGCGAATCCAAGGACATGATCGACGCGTTCTTTGACCTCATATCGGGCAGTTTGGTGGATGGCACCGATGTCAAAATTTCTGGCTTTGGCAATTTTCAGATTCGTACCAAGGCTCCACGCCCCGGACGAAACCCACGCACCGGGGAAGCAATTCCGATTCAAGCGCGCCGGGTTGTGACATTTCACGCCAGCCACAAACTCAAAGAGCAAATCCAGGACGAAGCCAAGCCTTCAGCGTCTGTTTAAGCCGACGTTGGGACTTATTTTCATCCAGGGGCAGATTGCCCTTTGCGTCCGGTCTAAAGTTAGAGTAACCTCTACGCTTTAGGCTGTACAGCATTGATTTCAATGGAGAAAACTCTCCCCCCCATTCCCGCCAAACGCTATTTCACGATCGGTGAAGTAGGGGATTTGTGCGGCGTCAAACCACACGTGCTACGGTATTGGGAGCAGGAGTTTACGCAGTTGCGGCCGATGAAGCGCAGAGGTAACCGGAGGTATTACCAGCATCATGAAGTGTTGATGATCCGTCGTATCCGCGATTTGTTGTATGACCAGGGTTTTACGATCAGCGGCGCGCGCAACAAGATGCAGGAACTCTTGCAAAACGAGCGCGATAAAAAGCGTAACGGTGAAGTCATGCTCGACGGCGTTGAAGTCGTCGAGATTGATTCTGACGATATGGAAGAGTTTGATGCCTTGATGGCTGGAGATGCCAATGAGGAGGTATCGGTCCCACTGGTGCAACTGCGTCGTGAACTGCTTGAGATTCGTGAACTATTGGTCTTCGCTGACTGAAAGTTCGCCTTCTTTCCCGCTATAATTTGAGGCTTGATCGGTGTGTGGCGCAGCCTGGTAGCGCACTTGCATGGGGTGCAAGGGGTCGAAGGTTCGAATCCTTTCACACCGACCATTAAATACCAATGAAATCAACGGGTTACAGTTTTTTACTGTAGCCCGTTTTTCTTTGGGTTAACCAAAGTGCTGAATTTAGCCACACGTTTAGCCACACAGATTTTTAACCACACGGTTTAGCCACACATCGGCAACATGGTGCGTGGAGTTGGTCAATCATGCCCAACTGTTGCACGAAGCCCATTTCTTCTATGAACGTCAGTTCAACAGTCCCTAAGGGCCAGCACGACTCAATTGCTAGGTGATTAGCCCAAACATTGATCTAGGTGAGCTTTTCGTGTGCTATTCCTCTAAATGACCTGGTTTTGGCTTTTGGAAACTTTACAGTCCAGTAACATCTGGTGTCTTTCAATTGGGAAAATTAATGATTAAAAATGTCCGTACTTGCGCTTCCATTTCAGCAATTCTGATGCTTGGCGCTTGCGCTCACCCTACCGTCGTTCAGAGCGTCAAGCCTGGCGACACTGGCCTAAGCTGCGCACAGCTACAAAACGAGTATGCCGACGCTGAGCGCTTTCGCGATGAGGCTGACAAGGAAAAGGCCGTTACCGGCGGAAATGTAGTCCGAGCCCTTTTGTTCTGGCCTGCAATTCTCGGGACTGCTTCCAATGCAAATGAAGCCATTGCTGCGGCTGACACGCGCAAAGTCCATTTGGCAAATCAGATGGCAAACAAAAATTGCGGCACGTATGTTCCAGGTCAAGTAAATTTGGGTCAAGATAACAAAGGTGCGTCCAGCACCAATTCCAAAGAAGCTCAATTGATTGAACTAAAGCGGCTTTTTGATGCAAAGCTGATCACGCCTGAAGCCTATGCTGATAAGCAAAAGGCAATTTTGGACGCACCTTAACCAGTATTTTTCAATGGGCTTGGGCGGGAATGTCCAGGCGAAAAAAAAGCCCAGCGCTAGGCTGGGCTGATTTGCACGTTTTGGCTAGTCGTCAATGTCGCTCGGGTACTGCGCGAAGCCGATAAAAGGCAAGGCATTGCCCCGAGTCGTTCTCACGTGGAAGTCAAGTCGGGCCAAGAAATCAGCAGCCGACTCGCTTGCTATGCGGGGCACGTTGATGCCCATCACACCAATCATGCTATCGGGGTCGTGGGCGGTGCCATGGATCACCACTAGGGCTTCGCGGTGCTCTCGTGGTGTGCCGCTGCCCTCCAAGCGGGCCAAGCGCTTTTGCATGGCTGTGCTCATGTTGCCGCCGCCTGGGTTGCTGCCTGGGCTTTCGCAGCGTTGGCTAGGTCAAGCACGGTTCCCCACATTTGAAGCATGCCAGCAAGTAGTTCAACTTGCTCTTGGAACTTGCAGGTTTCGGTGGAGAGTGCGCCCACTAAATTGCCTGCGGGGTCTTTCTCAATTTTCATTTTTTTGATGATTACGAAGTTTGATGCAGCGGTGTTCATGTCTTTCAGGACTTGCAACTGTTGGTTAATTTCTTGCCACATGCGTGACACCTCGCCGGTTTCAAAAAGGATTAGCAAAACCATTTGTTTGCCGCGTTCAAGCGAAGTCAATTGGCTCAGGTCGAATGTTTTGGTGTTGGTGGTCATAAAAATGTCTTTCAAGAGGGGTCAAAGGGTGGGGTTTGCTCAAGCGCGATTAATCTGGCTTCGAGGTCGCTTGTCTCGATACATCGGTTCAGGATCATCAAAACGTTGGCGAGACGACTGACGACTGCAACGTCTAGTTGGTTGCTGCGGGCTTCGCGATAAATGCGGGCGAGTTCACGGCGCACATCGTCTGCCGTGGACAGTTTCAGGCGCAACCTGGGGGGTGCAACTGTTTTGCCAGTGGTGTTTGTCGTTTTCATAGGGTCATTCAAGGCCATCAGCAGGCCCTAGGCGCTGTTCTCAGCGTCAGGGCGTGCCGGTGGTGGGAGTTAACCAATGCGTCGCGTGTAGTGGGTCGGCTCAAGCTGGCGGGTAGCGTCGGCCATTTCCATGGGAGTGAAGCCCATCAGTGGTGCAGCGTCAGTGCGGGTTTTGTCAGCCGCAATGAACAGCGCGATCCGTGGTGCCATCCACAGCGTAAGGCCACGGAGTGCGCCGTACAGGTGCCCTAAAGCGCTTGAGCCCCACTCAGCGGCGTTGCGCTGGGTGTCCACGGCCAGGGCGGTGCCAACGTCCTTTGTGCGGCAAGTCTGCTTCCAGATTTTTGCCATCAGATCGGTTTCCATATCCGGCAACGGGATAGGCGAGCGCAGCAGAGCGATTTGCAGGCGGCTGTATTTGGCCCCGGTGGCTTCGTCGTCCTGCATACCGGACATTACAGCCATGCGCTGTTTGTCAGACTGGCTTCGGAACCACTGGCGGGCTTCCACGTCCTCAGTCGCAACAGCAGTTGCACCGGGGTCCAGCTTCGGCACTGCGATCATTGCCTGTTCCATCTGATCGGTGGACTTCTGGAACGCGGCCAGGCTGACATAGCAGGCGATCAACACCGCCCATGTGCGGGTGGCAAGCTCCTCGCACTTGGTGCTTTTTCCAAGGTCGCTCAGGTTTACGTCTGCGTTAATCACAGCGACTTCCGTTGCCAGGGCGCTGACGGCATCACGGGCACGCTCAAAAAGGCTCACAGGGGCCAAGCCCATGATCTTGAGTTGCTCCGGTTCGACCAAGGCGAATTTGTAGCCGGTAGCGGGGATGGTGATGATTTTGTTCATAAATGCTTTCGGTGATTGCCAGGGAGGTATTTCCCGTTTGGCGATTGACTAACTGTTTTCAATTTGCCCAACAGTTGATTGAAGGGCGGTTGCTGCGTTGTGCAGGCGGTGCGTTCGGTTGGCTCTGGTGTCTGTTGCTCATGCGCTTAACCCCGTGCCTTTAACCCGTTCAATCGAGTGCATGAGATGGCTCTCTAGATGGTTTCCGTCTGACGGTGTAGGCGAGAGGGTAAAAGTGGGGCTGATTGCACCGTCTGACGGTGTAGTGGGCTTGTGTCCTACACCGTCAGACGGTGCAATAGAAGGCCCTCCTACACCGTCACACGGTCTAAGGCTTGCGTTTTTCAACGGCGCCGAATTGCGATGTGCGCCACGTTCAAAACACTCATTCGCACCAGGGTCGTAACCCGGCAACCTGTCCAGCCGTCGCCATGTGACGGCGTACCAACTGGCTTTGTTGGGGCGGTGTCCCATGACAGTCTCGAAAATAAACCCTGCGGCCAACAGTTCACGCTTGGCTCTGGTGATCACGTCCGAACTGTTCCAGCCCCGTTTTGCAAGGTAGGCAGAAGACGCCAACAGCCGCCCGTTGTTGTCCCTGACGAATTGACGGGCTATTTCCATGAGCAATGACCGTGCAGGGTGTGAAAGGCGGGCGTAGGCGGGGCAATCGAGCACAGTCCAGGGCAGGGCAATGAACCCGCCCGAATCGCGCCCTGTGTCGCCTTTGCTGCCCTTATTGCGGCCATTTGCCATGGGTCGTGCCCTTGGTCAGCCGATACCGTGCAAGCCGTGCGTGCGAATAGCCATCAGCCGCGAAACCGTCGAATAGCTCGGTGATGATGTTGTGTCCGTCTTTGCGTAGGTCAAAGATTCGTGACGCCACGGCATAACAACCCATCGCACGCCCTTGGTCGGTGGTCAGTGTGCGTTTGCGCAGCCATGCCAATATGCGGGCCTTCTGGGCTTCCGTGGCCGTAGATTTGCTGGCAAAATGCTTGCTGACTGTTGGGTGAACTTGAAAAGCTGCGTCCTCGCGAGGGGCGCGGCTTTTTCCTTTTGTGGGCAGTGCTTTTTTCATGCTGCACCGACTTCGTTGCTGGCAGCTATGCGCGATGCGATCCAGGCGTCCAAAACATCGGACGGCCACCCAACGGCTTTGGTGCTCAGCTTCACGCCTGGGGGGAATTGGCCTTTTTTAATCAATGCGTACATTGACGAGGCGGGCAGGCCGGTAATGGTTCGTACATCTTTGCGGCGAAGCATGGTTACCCGCGAAATTTCAGAATGAGACATGGAATTTCCAATAAAAAAAGCCCGTCTGGCATGTGAGCCAGCGGGCCTATAAACAAAAAAACCGCCTCTTGGGCGGTTGCATGGTTTGGTGATTTTTTGGTTTAGCTCATTGGGCTAGGTCTCCAAAATGTTGGGACGAAAAAAAACCACCGCGAAGTGGGTGGTTTGTTTTGGTGAGGCGCTTTACGTGCGTTCCCCATCAATAGCAGGAACAATAACAGATTACCCCTTTTGATGTTTACAGCCTGCGCTTAGATTGTCTCTTACGCACCACAGTAACCATCACGCTGCCATGCGGCTGCGCGGCGTTCTGCGGCTCGTTCCATGGCTTGGTCTACCCAATCCTGCACGCTCAGTGCTTGCGCTGCGCGGGGCTGGGCACGAAACCATGCGTGGGTGGCACCAACTCCCCATGCTGCCATGCGCAGGCGATCCAGATCACGCGGCTTGAATTTCCAGAACTGTTCTGGTGGTCGTTGGTCACCCCATTGCGTTAGCTGGAACTGTTGCAGGAACTGTTGGGTAGAAAGGGTTGTCATGATTTAAAAAACTGTCGCCGTCAATGCCCTGGGTGAACTGCGCCAGGGCTTCGCAATAAATGCACTCTGTTCCTGAACCGGGAATCACATTGAAAACTGTTTCTCCAATGGTGAAGGCATGTTTTAGAGGGTCGGTTTTCAAAAAGTACCGTCAAAAGTACCGTCAATAAAATTTGTGTCCTGGCCCTGGCAGCTACTGCACCGGCTCCAGCGGGCGCAGCATTGGACTAAAAATGCCCCGCCGCCAACATTCGGCACATTCCATCTTTGCAATGACGGTGCCGCCATGCACGCGGCCATTCTTGACCATGGCGCCGTTTACTGTGGTCAGGGCTGTGCGTCCACCACAGCGGGCGCATTGCAACATGCCGTCAGGCCTTGCCATGCGCTTGACGCGCTGGTGTGCCTGCTCAGTGGCGCAGGGCGTTGATGTTGGGACTAGGTGCAGCATGGTTGCGCCTACCGTGCCAGACCGGCCAGCGCCTTGGCAGTGAGAAGGCCCATGGCCTTTGCTTCCAGCAAGTCTAGGCGCTCGCCCAGCTTGAGCCATGCTTTGCGCATCGGTTCCGCGTACTTGGCGCGTTGATAAATCCGCTTGATCTTCTTTTCTTCAGTGTGGTTCAGGCATTTCTCCACCACATCGGGCAGTGCACCTAGCTCCACCATCATGGTGGCACCAGTGCGCCGCAGGTCGTGCGGCGTCCATTTGCCGCCAGTCAGCACCAGCGCCTCAACATGCTGTGTCCTACCGGCCATAGGCTTTAGTCCAGGCCGTTGCCTGTCGCCCACTTGCTTGGTAACGGTCTTTTCACACACATGCTCGGAAAAGTCGGCCTTGCCTTCGTCCCTGTCTTTTTTGTTGGTGGCGGCAGGAAACAGCCAGGGCGTTGTGCCGGTCAGCTTGTGCAAGTTGGTCATTTGGCGCAGGGCAAAGCCGTTGAGTGCGATGTCGTGGCGTTTTCCGTTCTTTGTCTCGGGCAGCGTCCATTGACCGCGCTCAAAATCGACGTGCTCCCATCGAGCGCCCAGCACTTCACCAATACGTGCAAGGGTTGATAGCTGTATCAACAGGGCATGTTGGCTAGTCTCAGCCATAGCGGCCTTGGGCAGTTTGTGGAAAAGGGCGATAACCTCAGCCTCAGCCAAAACGCGGTCACGCTCCACGTCCTTGCCAATCTTTTCTTTTTTGATTCTGGCGGTGGGGTCTGCCTGTACATAATCCCTGTCCAGGGCGAAGCCAAACATTTGGCGCAGGTCGGACAACGTTTTCTTGGCAGTGCGAACCATGTTCTTGCCAGGAGTGGCCCGAGACTTGATTTCGTCCACAATCTTTTGGATGTTGACCTTCGTCACATCAGCCACAGCTATGCCACCAATCAGCGGGAAAACATCCCTGTTGAACGAACGAAGCGCTTCAGCGCCCTTGTCGTCCCGACTGGTGATGCTGTGGCGCTGCCATAAATCGAACAGGCCACGCACCGTAAGGCGAGCGTCCAGGGCTGCTAGATCGGTCAGGCGGGTCTGTTGGGTCTGGATTGCCTCTATTTGGTCAGCCTTGGCCTTGATGCGCTCTGCGGCCTTGTGTTCCAACGGGTCGAAACCGCTCCTCAACTTCTCGGCCAACGTGTCACGCTCATCGCGCAGAGCCTTTAGGCTCATACCGTCTTTGTCATCGCGCCACGTACCAAGTGGAGCTTGGCGAATTTTCCCAGCCACGCGATAACGCCAGACAACGTACACGCTTATCATCCCATCCTGCCCAGCACGCACGGTGCCGAACATGGAACTGCCCATGCTTACCCGTTTTCCGTTGTCCGCTGGACGAAGCGCTTTTAGTTCCAGAACAGTGATATTTGCCACGGTCGTCCTTTTTAGCCACACATTTAGCCACACAGATTTCTTGGATGTGAGTGTACGTGTTTGGACTATCTAAGACAAACAACAAAGTTATTGTTTAAGTAAGTTGTTGATTTATAAGGGTTTTATTGTGACAAATCAGAATTTTTCGAACATCTTTGGACGTGGCTGGAATGTCCATTACTTGCATGGGGTGCAAGGGGTAGAAGGTTCGAATCCTTTCACACCGACCATTTAACAATTGAAAAGGCCGCTAAGTTTCCATGCTTAGCGGCCTTTTGCGTTTTTGAGCTGTATTGTCGGTACAAGGATTGATCTATGAGTAAATTTCCAG
>CANFNO010000043.1 GCA_947447845.1 Burkholderiales bacterium
AGTACTCGGCAAGTTGGCCCCTTCCGCGCTGAACCTGGAACGGAGTGTTGTGGTACTCGCTCTCCTCATGAAAGAGTGCTGCAAACATGACCGGATCGCGTTGTTCCCATGCGGCCTTATAGCCCTCCATGAATTGCCCGATGTTCATGCTTTGCCTTCCTGCTTAATTGTTGCTGTCACTGTCGGCCACAGGAGTGGCGTGTGACGGCAATCCTAACAAACCAGCGTCAGCAGTCTCGCGCTTGGCTTCGTTATCTGTGGTCTGGAGAATCAGCAACGGCTCCATGCAAGGCGGCAAGAGTCATTCTCAGATCAGAAGTCCTAAACCGGTAACGCGACACAACCAAGATTGCCAGTCCTCCATCGCCGACTCATATTTTTGAAAATTGCTGGCCGGTGTTGTTGGCAGGCAGGATCGGGCTGGAAGCGGTAGTCCACTGAAGCCGTGGAATTAGCGGCCTAAGGCGCAAAGTCGAGGTTGATTTTATGGGAAGCGGTCGTCCAAATCCGAGGCAAAAATTCTGAGCAGCTAACCTGCTCCCCGTAAACCGTACCGTTCATTTTTCCAAGAAGTCCATCATCCCGGAGAATGATGGACATGAGAACAAGCAAATTCAGCGAAGAGCAGATCATTGGCTTTCTGCGGCAGGCAGGCCGAAGCCGGCATGCCGATCAAGGAGATCGGACGCAAACATGGCTTCAGTAATGCGTCGTTTTTCAAGTGGCGCTCCAAGTACGGTGGCATGGACGCCAGCGAGGCCAAGCGGCTGCGTGAACTCGAACTGGAGAACAGCAAGCTCAAGCGACTGCTGGCTGAGGCGCACCTAGACATTCACGCACTCAAGAGCGCCTTTGGCACAAAGCGCTAGCCCCACAAGTCAAACGCGAGGCGATTGGGCGCATGGTGGCAGACCACCATTTGTCTGAACGCCACGCCTGCGCCCTTGTGGGCCTGAGCCGTGACACCTACCGCCATGTGAGCCATGCCAGTGCGCTCAACGTGGAACTGCGAGACCAAATCGTAAAGACTGCGCACACCCGCAGGCGTTGGGGCTACCGCATGATCCACGACGTTCAGCGCCCTCAGTATCCCGAGATCAATCACAAACAATGGGATGGACGCTCCCACCTTTGACGGCATCGTAGTGTGCCAAAGTGGAGGTGCGAATCAACCACTTCAACAGAAGGAGCGTCCGATATGAAAGTTACTACTGTAGGCATTGATCTGGCAAAGAATCTCTTCCAGGTGCACGGCGTGAATGAGTACGGGAAGGTCGTCATCAAGAAGCAAATGCGCCGTGATCAGCTCGCGGAATTTTTTGTGAATCTCCCTGCTTGTCTTATCGGCATGGAGGCTTGTGGCGGCGCCCACCACTGGGCTCGCAAACTCCAAGGATTCGGTCACACGGTTAAATTGATGGCGCCGCAATTTGTCAAACCATACGTAAAGACCAACAAGAACGATGCTGCAGACGCAGAGGCAATCTGTGAGGCGGTAGCCAGGCCCAACATGCGATATGTGCCAATCAAAAATATCGAGCAGCAAGCTGTGTTGGCATTGCACCGCGTTCGGCAGGGTTTTGTCAGGGCGCGCACGGCACAGGCTAACCAGATTCGTGGATTATTGTCGGAGTTTGGTCTTATCGTTCCACAGGGAATTGGCTACATCGCGACCCGTGTGCCTGAGCTTATTGAAGATGCCCGCAACGAATTGCCAGGTTCATTTCGGATACTGGTGCAGCGGCTGCTGGATCATTTGAAGGAGCTTGACAGACAGGTCGATGAACTTGAGTCACAAATCGTGAAGTGGCACCGCCAAAATGATGCCAGTAGCAAATTGGCACAAGTTCCCGGCATCGGACCCATTACTGCCAGCGCGCTGGTGGCTTCATTGGGAGACGCAAAGAACTTTGACGGAGGCCGTCAGGTCGCGGCATGGTTGGGTCTAGTACCCAAGCAGCATTCCAGTGGAGGAAAGCAGAACCTGCTGAGTATGAGCAAACGCGGCGACACGTATCTGCGCACCCTATTGATTCACGGCGCGCGATCAGTGATTTACCGGGCGCAGCAGAAACCTGAATCCTGCAGTTGGATTAACGGAGTGGTTAATCGACGGAACAAGAATGTGGCGGCCGTGGCGTTGGCCAACAAGAATGCGCGCATCGTATGGGCATTGTTGGCCAACGATAGAGAGTTCCGGTCCGACTACACGTCCGCCAAGGCGGCCTCATAGTCAAACCGGTTGTTTGCAAAGAGAGAGAAGACAGAGCAGGGAGAGCAGAACCACCGATTGCTCAGGCGATCATGAAGTGATGGCAAGATAGGTCAGACCGTGGTTGGCAAAGCCCGCGTACACGCAAGCACAAAAAGTGCGCACAAACGATTGAGGCGTCAACCAGCGAATCCCATCAGGGACAGTGACCTAAAGTCACACTAAAAGTCCGAATGTACGGGTGCAATCTTTACCTTCGAGTCGTCATGAATTGAAAGCTTGGCAAACCGGGAGCGTCCATGTACACGTGTACCGCATTTACACAGCTGAGGGACTGTCCATCAGGAAGCGCAAGAAGACCAAGCGCATCGGCGTGCGTGTGCCGCTGGTGGCCGCTCTGTCACTGAACCAGACCTGGAGCATGGACTTTTTGAGCGATGCCATTGCCAGGCCGGGCGGCGTGTCACGGCGCATCAAATGCCTCACGGTAGCCGATGACTTCAGCCACGAATGCGTGGACATCACCGCAGACTTTGGGATTGGCGGTGAATACGTCACGCGCCTGTTGGACCGCGCCGCCATGTTCAGGGGATATCCCAAGGAAGTTAGGACAGACAACGGGCCGGAATTCACCTGCAGGACATTCATGACATGGACACAGAAGCACGGCATCAAGCACATCCTGATCGAGCCAGGTAGCCCGACCCAGAACGCCTACATCGAGAGCTTCAACGGTACCTTCCGTGATGGATGTCTGGATGAGAACTGGTTCGGATCTTTGGAACAGGCCCGCCATCTCATCGCCACATGGGGGACCGACTACAACGAGACCAGACCGCACAGCAGTTGTGGGCGCATGCCACGTGCAACATTCGCCGCCTTGCGTCGCCAGTTAACTGGCGATGCAAGGCCCAAGAGCAAGACATATACGGAGACCAGTTAATCTTGCAAACCACGGACTTCTGGAATTTAGATTGGTACGGGGATTGGAGGCAGGTCACAACAGCACTGTCCAAGTTGAACAATTCAGATCTCTGGACGCGGAACGAAGTTGATTTTGCTGCGTTTCCCAAATTTTTTGCAGCAATTCTTTTTGGCGCGACCAAGTTCTATCTTCTGTAAGCAAACAAATAAAAATCGATAAAAATGAAGACGCACTTTCACTTTTTCGGAGGAGTTGATCGACTCACTACATCTTGATTAACATCAACATGCATTCAACTCCTTTGCAATTTTCATGGCCCGATATATAGACGCGGATGACGTCTCACATGCTGCTCACTCCTCCAAAAAACTGACCTTGCTGGATTCGGAAGAAACAGAACAGCTTCAGCATCCACTCTTTCGTGCGAGCAATTTGGAAGATCTGGTTGACCTTGTAGACCGTAAGCTTTTTGATGCCGTCAAGCGACTGATAGAGGATTTGCCTGCAGAAGCAGCCAAGTCCAACTGGATGTGCTTGTAGGCGGCTGTGATTTTCTGTGTCACTGCTAAAAGTAAGTCAAAGGCAAATGTGGGCACGGTTCCGCAGACAGCATTCCACACATGCACAAAGTCAAATAAATTTTGACCTTGATTTAGATATGAGCGAATTTCAGTCCCTGATATATGTGTCCAGTGCGGCCAAAGGCATAGGCGTTAGGGACATGATCGATATTCTTGAAAAATCCACAGAGTTGAACCGGGTCGATAGAGTGAATGGCATGTTGCTACTCTGCGAAGGTGAGTTCATGCAATGCATTGAAGGTGAGGTAGGCGGTGTCGAAAGAACTTACGCTCGGATACAGGCTTCCAAAAAGCACCATCGTATTGTTGAACTGTTTAGATCACCTGTGACCGAACTGCAATTCAGTGGATGGGATTGGGCTTTTCAAGGGGGCTTTCATATCGAATTCTCTACCCCGGAGACCGCACAATTTCTTACAGTCAAATTACAAGAATTGGCGGACACCGCAACCCAAATTACCCCGACACAGAAAATTCTGCGCAGATTTTGGGACACTACCGCAAGGTCATATCGAATCTTGAAAGTGTAGCTGAATATCTCGGTGTGGATTGACGTGAGTTCGAACTAGGTTTTATGGATCAATGCTGAACATAAATTCGATCTACTGCATATATGAAAATTGCCCCAAGCTAAGTCTTATTCGTTAGTGTGATGCATTCGACGTTCTCAACTAAATTGAGCCCGGGCCCGTAGAGGTAGGGGATCGCGGCGGAATCGAGGTGGGCTGCGATTCATACCTGCCGTACATTTTGAATATTGGTAGGCGGTGATGTTGGTCGTATTTGACGGGTTGGACGCCGACCTAGAAATTTCCGATCTACCTGCTCCAGACATGTGATTGGCTACAGGGAGCTGACGGGCACTACATGTCAGCTAGTCTTGTTGGCGCCGATTGAATATTGCCCCCTGGTCAATTTTCGCTCGGCGTCAACACCATGGCCATCCGGGATACCTCCGACAAGAGATACGCCGTGGTGTCCAGCGTGCCCTCGTCTACGGTCAAAGTTACGTTGGATCTGGAGAAGGTTCTGGACTTGAGCAGGCAGTAAATACAGCCGCTCAACCTCACGCCAAAGCTTCACTCCAGCAATGCAGCCACCTGGCCATTTTTGACATCGCGTGCAATGGTCAACGCGGTGAACCCCCGGTTATCTTTGGGTCCCTTATCCGCACCACGCTCCAGCAATAGTTGAACCATTTTATCCTGGCCCGAGCCTGCGGCCCACATCAGAAGCGTCAGGTCGTTGTCCAGCGGCTGGTTGACATTTACACCCGCTGCCAACAACGCTTGCATGCACGGAATGCACCCATTTGCGGCTACATAAGTTGCGGCGGTCTTTTTGACACGGTCAGTGGCATCGGTGCGGGCTCCCGCTGCGAGTAACCTATTTATGATCTCCACGTCGGCCATAAAGCTTGCGCCCATGAGCGGTGTGACTTCCGAAATATTGGCCTGGTTGGGGTCTGCTCCCGCGCCTAGTAGCACGTCAACCAGTGCCCTGTTGCCTTTGCTCGCCGCCATATTCAGCGGCGTATTGCCCAGGCGGTCACGGGAGTTGACGGCGGCACCTTCACGCAGCAATTGGGCCACACGTTCGACTTTTCCGGCCTTGGCCGCAAGCACATATTGGCCATTGCGGTTGATCTGGTCAGCGCCCAACTGTGCACTTGCCACGCTGCTAAAACCTAGCAACATGCAGCACAGTGCTGCCCGACTATTAATTCCTGAAATAAGCACCAAACACTCCAATATATAAATGCAAAAGAGCCGCTTTATACGTGAACGATGGACTGCGCAATGACTCTGTGTCGAATACCCTTTTCGAATTTTGGATAACGGGTAAGTCCTATGCCCCGCACACTTAGCGATCACAAAATTCGCATTAAGATTCACACGCATTTTTATCAAATGTCGGCCTTAGTGGCTGCAATGAGTCTGCTAACACGAATACGAAAGAGATCGAACATGAAGTTGCCTTTTCGAGGAGCCTTGGCTTTAGTTACAGTGGCACTTGGAGCCCTAGTCACCCAGGCTTCAGCGCAAGAAATTCAGGGCCAGAAGGATGCTGGCAGCGGCGCTAGCACCTTGTCAAAAGGCATCAACGTGTCGCAGTCGCAGCTTGACACGGCCGGTGCGCAGGACAAGAACTGGCTGCACACCAACGGTAACTATGCGCAGACGCGCTACTACCCTGGCAAGCAAATCAACACCGCCAACGTAAAGAATTTGAAGCCGAAGTTCACATTCCAGACCGAAGTGCTGGAGTCTATGGAAACTGCACCCATCGTGGTCGATGGCGTGATGTACATGACGACCTCGTACAACCATGTGTACGCGCTGGATGCGGTTACCGGAAAAGAGTTCTGGCATTACAAACACAAGATGGGCCCCATCACCACCTTCTGCTGCGGACCCAACAACCGTGGTGTAGCGGTTGAAGGCGGCAAGTTATTTATGGGCACGCTGGATTCGCGTCTGGTGTCGCTGGACGCCAAGACCGGCAAGGTGCTGTGGAACATTGAAATCGCCGATCCTGAAAAAGGCTACAGCGAGACCATGGCCCCCACCGTCGTGGGCGCCAAGGTGCTGATCGGTACCAACGGCGGCGAGTATGGCATTCGCGGTTTTGTCAAAGCCTTCGACGCGACCAGCGGCAAACTGCTCTGGACCTTCAACACCATTCCTGAAAAGGGCAGCGAAGGCGTCTGGGCTGTGAATGACGCCACAGGGCGCGACATGCACCGTGACATCGCGGCCGAAAAGGCCCAACTGGCACGTGATGGTTCGTTCTTCCAAACACTGGGCGGCGGTGTCTGGATGAATCCGGCAGTGGACCTGAAGTCCAACACGATCTTCTTTGTAGTTGGCAATCCCTCACCTGACCTGTATGGTGCTGAGCGCCCGGGCGACAACCTGTACACCGACTCCCTGGTGGCAGTTGACCTGAATTCAGGTGCGTACAAATGGCACTTCCAATACATCGCCCATGATGTATGGGACCTGGATGCCGTGAGCCCCCCGATTCTGGTCGACGTCAAGGACAAGTCCGGCAAAATGGTGCCCGGCGTGATCCACGGTGGCAAGACCGGCCACGTGTACGTGCACAACCGTGAGAACGGCGAATTGATCCGTTTTTCCGAAGCCATGATTCCGCAGGAAAACATGTGGGTGTTGCCGACCTCTGACGGTGCACGCATGTTGCCCGGTGCCAACGGTGGCGTCGAATGGTCGCCCATGGCAGTCAATCCTGATCTGCACCTGAGCTATGCGCTGAACCTGCACCAGCCCATGACATACCACGTGGAAACTGCCAAGTACCCGGGCGGCAAGCTGTGGTTGGGCGGCGCTTTCAAAGTGATCGAGGGTGAAAAGCAATGGGGACGTCTGTCAGCTGTTGACTACAACACCGGCAAAGTGGCCTGGAAGTTTGACACCGAGCAGCCTTTGATTGGCGGTGCCTTGGCAACAGCCGGTGGCCTGGTGTTCTACGGCGAAGGCAATGGCCTGTTCCGTGCGTTGGATGCCAAGAACGGCAAGTTGCTGTGGGAGCATAACTGTGGCGCTGGCGCCAATGCGATGCCCGTTTCCTATAGCGTCTCAGGCAAGCAATACGTAGCCATGGGCTGCGGTGGTAACAACCAGTTGGACTTCAAGCGCGGCAACTCGATGGTTGTGTACGCCCTTGACAAGTAAGCAGCGGCGATGACTTCAATGCGAATGTAGAGTTTGCATTGTGATGGCGGCCACTACCGGGGGGCCGCCATTTTTTATTCTTATTTTTGACACCCATGAATACACCCTTTATCGCGACGGTGCTGGCTATTTGCTGGTCGTTGATTTCAACTGGTCCGGCCGTGGCCCAGGATATTTCTGCAGGAAAAGACAAGGCTGTCGTCTGTGCCGGATGCCATGGTGCAGATGGAAATGCCGTGCTGCCCATCTATCCCAACCTGGCTGGCCAGAACTGGCGCTACATCTACATCCAGCTCAAGGACTTCAAGGAAGGCCGCCGGCACAACGACATCATGTCGCCTCTTGCCGCGTCATTGAGCCGCGAAGACATGATCAATATCGCTAACTATTTTGCGGCCCAACCGGTCAAGGCCAACCCCTTTGCACCGGATGAAGCCAAGGTGAAATTGGGCAAATCCAAGGCTGACGAGACCTTGTGTGCGATGTGTCATTTGGGCGGATTCTCAGGTCAGAACGAAATTCCCCGGGTGGCCGGTCAACAGTATGAATACGTCATGGAACAGCTGCGTAACTTCAAGGCCCGCACGCGCACCAATGACGCCGGGAATATGACCAGCGTTGCGCAGACCCTCAGTGAATCAGACATGGAAAATTTGACCCATTACATAGTGAGTCTGCGCTAAATCGAAGGTTCCCCTTTTCAAGCGCAAGAAGATGCTTTGGGGTGCCAATTTAAAAGATTCCAAAGCCACGCGCATGCGGCCGCAGAAGACGTTTTCGCGTAATTGAAATGATTGCCTTGTTGGAGTGAACGGGTATGAAAATAGCTATTGTTGGAGCCGGATTCGCGGGCTTGAGTACGGCCAAGGTTCTCAAGGCCATGGGCCATACGGTTACGGTCTTTGAAAAAGACAGTGAGGTGGGCGGCGTGTGGGCGGCCTCACGCCGTTACCCCGGACTCACAACCCAGAATGTGCGTTCGACCTATGCTCTGTCGGACTTCCCCTATCCAGACAACTACCCGGAATGGCCCTCGGGCGAGCAGGTGCAGTCCTATCTGGCTGCCTATGCCCGCCACTTTCAGCTTGTGCCGCTGATTCGACTCCAAACCGAGGTGATAAGCGCCGAACCCTATTCCCATAACGGAGCCTGGCAACTGTCCACGGTGGACCATGCCAGTGGCGAACGTTTCCAGGAAAACTTTGACTACCTGGTGGTTTGCAACGGCACCTTTTCCCAGCCCAAGGTGCCTGATTTTGAAGGTGCCTCAGAATTTCTGTCTGCCGGTGGCGTCATTTGCCATTCGAGTCAATGGCCGGGTGAAGATGCCCTTCGGGGTCGGCACCTGTTGGTGGTGGGTTATGGCAAGTCGTCCTGTGATCTGGCGCAGGCGGTCTGCGGACAAGCGACATCCACCACCCTGGTGGTGCGCCAGCTGATCTGGAAGATGCCCAAAAAACTATTCAACGTATTGAATTACAAATACCTCTTGCTCACCCGCATGGGCGAGGCGCTGTTTAAATATATCCGCGTATCCGGGTTTGAGCGTTTTCTGCATGGCACCGGCAAGCCATTGCGAAACAGCCTGATGAGCCAGGTGCAGTGGGTCGTCACCGTGCAATGCAAGCTGAAGGCGCTGGGGCTGCTGCCTTCGCTTCCTTTTGAGTCAATTTCACGCAGCACCGTAAGTCTGGTGACCGATGGCTTCTTTGAGAGTGTCCGAGCGGGCAAGATTCGGGTGTGCAGGGACGCGGTCATCAGCTGCCTGTCTACCGGACCGGATGGGAAGTTTGCCGAATTGAGCACAGGCGAGCGACTGCCGGCTGACATGGTGGTATGTGCCACCGGTTGGCAGCAACGCGTGCCCTTTTTGTCCGATGCAGTGATGACGCGTATCACGGATTCCAGTGGCAATTTCCGTTTATACAGATCGGTGCTACCAGTCCATGTGCCCCGGCTCGCCTTCAACGGCTACAACTCATCGTTGTTCAGCCAGCTGAGCTGTGAAATTGCCGCGCTCTGGATTGCCGACCTGCTGGGTGGCCAACTCAAGTTGCCTGCTGCTGAGCAGCAGGATGGAGACATCTCCGAGCGCCTCGAGTGGATCGATAAACGCAATGAAGGCAAGCACGCCAAGGGCACCAACGTGGTTCCATTCTCTTTGCACTATATCGATGAGTTACTACGGGATTTACGCTCGCCATTGGGCCAGCTGACACGCATAAAGCATTGGTTGCTACCGGTGAACCCGGCGGATTACGCGTCCGCGACCCGCTCTTTGCATGCGCGCTACAGTCGGACTTGAAATCGACTGCGACTTGGAGGTTTATCTGCACCCTATTGGACAAGCTGCAATCTTTATATATGTGATCGATGAACTCAATAGACAAAGCTCCGTATATTTGACTCGTCTTTTTTGGTGAACATCTGAAATGCAGAATATTCACGACAGATTGGGTACTGAAAGGTCATGCTGCGAATCTCTCGGAATGATTTGAAGTTATCCTTGTCATAGCTTATGAAAAAATATGAAGGTAGAGGTAAGTCACAAAACTGCCGACCGTCCGCCATCTATAGGAAGGCAGACCCCGGTTACAAAGCTTGCTGATTGAATAAAGTCAAGGGCATGCACCAAGTCACTCCATTCGCCCAATCGCTTGAGCGGAATGCGACTCAGAATTTCTTCCTTTTCGGCTAGCGAATACAAGGCATCGCTGTCGGGCCACGGCATCGTGCCTGGCATAAGTGCATTGACCCTGACAAAGGGTGCCATTTCAACAGCGGCACTTTTTGTGATTGACATGAGCGCCGACTTTGCTGCCACGTACATTGAAAAGCCCTCCACGCCTCCCTGAACTTGGATGTCTCCAATGTTCACGACACAACCACCTGCGGCCTTAAGCGAATCCATGCATTGCTGCATCAAAAAAAATGGGCCTGTAAAATTCGACGCTATAAGTTCGTGTGCCCGGTCTGGTGTCGTGTCTTCAATGGCGTATCCCGCAAAGCTTGACCCGTTGCAAACAAGCAGGTCCAGTCCGTCCGTTTTGGTCTGCACCCATTTAGCAACCAGCGCTCCACTTTGGCGATTGTCGGTAGCGCATCGCAAGCAAGCCACGTTTGCCCCCAGGCTATTTGCCAATGCGACGCCTTCCTCGAAGGAATGTCGCGCAGTGAAGAGGACCTGCCACCCCTTTGCAGCGTAATGCTCAACAATGGCTTTTCCAAGGCGCTTGGAACCGCCCGTTATAAGAACTGTCTTCATTCAGCTTCACTTTTCGATTGATTTAACACTCGTCAGATCATTTTTTGGTTTTTGCTCTTCGGTTCGGAAAACTAATTTGAACGAAGGTACAGACGATGCCACTTGGCAAGGTGGTACTGTTGGATGCGTTTGTCTTGCCGCAAGGGTTGCTACTACGCGGTCAACAGAATTACGAATTGATTTTGATCAAGTTTCCATGCTCTTGCAATCAATGTGAATAAATGAAAGTTGACTTTCATTTCCTCTACATTTATATGCTGAATAGCTAGTTCTGGGATCAATTTTTTTGCGCCAAAATGCTTGCAGATCTCCTAACTGAACCATCTTAGGGAATGACCGTTCTGGAGAAATTGACAGAATTTTGTAACTCATGGCGAACGGCAGCAACCGCGGC
>CANFNO010000044.1 GCA_947447845.1 Burkholderiales bacterium
ATGGGCAGGTGCCGCAGGCGACGCATTTGCGTGCCTTTGTCGGTCTGGTCTGGCGCACCGTAGTCATGTGGATGGTGATCCTCGCACTACTTTCACTGGCACGCTTGTTGGGTTAGTTTCCACCGCCGGGCCGCCCCAAGGCGAAATGCACCCCCTCGGGGGGCAGCGCAGCACACGAAGTGGCAAGCGTGGGGGCTATGTCATAAGCCTGAGACAATCAGGGTATGGACGAAAACACACCAATAACCACCACAGAAAAGCCACTCCCCGAGGGTTGGCTGCAAGTCAAATCACTGGATCTGGAAGCGCAGGGCGTGGCCCATAAGCCGGATGGCAAAGTCGTTTTCATTGAGGGCGCACTGCCGTTCGAAATCGTCAGTGCGCGCATTCATCGCACCAAGAGCAGTTTTGAAAAAGGCACTTTGAGTGAAATTCACCAGGAGTCGTCCCAGCGGGTGCGCCCAGCATGCCCACATTTCGGACTGCATGAAGGGGCCTGCGGTGGCTGCAAGATGCAGCACTTGCACGTCGGGGCGCAAGTCGCAGTCAAACAGCGGGTCATGGAGGACAACCTCTGGCACATTGGCAAGGTAAAGCCCGACAACGTGATGCGCCCCATTGAAGGCCCTGCATGGGGCTATCGCTACAGGGCACGTATCTCGGTTCGCTTTGTGCGAAAAAAAGGCGTCGTGCTGGTCGGTTTCCACGAGCGCAAAAGCCACTATGTGGCCGATATGAAGGAGTGCCATGTGTTGCCGCCGGTGATTAGCGACATGTTGTTGCCGTTGCGGGAGTTGATAACAACGATGGATGCGGTTCAAACTTTGCCGCAAATCGAGCTCGCCATCGGCGATGTGGCTGCCCCAAATGGTCCGCCCCAGGTTATCGCGATGGTGCTGCGACACATGGAGGCCTTGAGTGAAGCGGATCTGCAAAAACTGCGCGCCTTTGCCGCGCAGCACGTTGGTTTGCAGTGGTGGTTGCAATCCAAGGGCCCCGAGACTATTGCGCGTCTAGATGAACTGCCGGGGCATGAAACCGGACAGTTGGCCTACCAATTGCAGGAATTTGGCATCACGATGCCCTTCAAGCCGACCGATTTCACACAAGTCAACCCCTTTATCAACCGGGTTCTTGTGGCCCGTGCGCTGGGTTTGCTAGCGGTTGAAAAAGATGAGCGTGTGATTGACTGGTTTTGCGGCCTGGGCAATTTCACCCTGGCGTTGGCGCGCCAAGCGCGCGAGGTTCTGGGGGTTGAGGGCGCGGAGTCGCTCGTGGCCCGATCGCGGGCGAACTACACGTTTAATGCCACTGAATCGGGGGTGCAAAGGCCATTGGCGCCTACGCACTTTGTGGCCCGCAATCTGTTTGAAATGACGCCTGAAATGTTGCTTGCAGACGGCGTTGCCGAAAAGTGGCTAATTGACCCACCTCGGGAAGGTGCATTTGCACTGGTGCAGGCACTGGCGGCATTGAATCAAACCAACGCTTCCGGAGCAGACAAATTGCAGGCAGGTCCGAAATGGTCACCGCCACGGCGAATTGTGTACGTCAGTTGCAATCCAGCGACGCTGGCACGGGATGCGGGTGTGCTGGTGACCGAAGCGGGCTACCGCTGCGCGTCTGCAGGCGTGGTGAATATGTTCCCGCATACCGCGCACGTCGAAAGCATTGCGGTATTTGAATATGCAGGTGTCTAGACTTCGTGGGCGGCGCGACAGTCGCTGGCTGATCCGCTTGGCGTGAACTGGGTCGGGTCAGTGTTGTCAGCGACGCTAGTGCGTCGCTGGTTCAGCTTTATCGGCTAACTTGGGTTTGGTCTTGGGTTTGGCATCGGTAGTCTCTTTTTTGCCTTTTCCGGATTCGGAAACCACCTGCTCGTCAGCGGCTACTGGGCCTGGGGTCTCGGCTTTTGTGACCTTGGATTCCACGCCTTCAATCTTGTTTTCCCGCATGTACTGGTCCATTTCCTTCCAGCCGTTGAATATGGCGGATTTGGAGGCCTTGTCATTCAAGATGTAGCAGTCTTCAATGCTGCGCAATCCATGTCTGCAAGCGCTACCGATGGCCTTGGCGTCCGCCTCCTTTTGAATGGCCTTCGGGTCGGCCATTAACTGGTCGATCAGGTCACATCCACCCAAAAGCAGAGTCATGAACAAAATGAGGGAGCGTGAAATCATGGAGAAAATCGTTTGGACATAACCCAGTATCGGCCTGAATTGGCTTGGATTGAGAGGAATCGGAATTTCTTAAGCAGCAAAAAGGGCCCATTACGGGCCCATTTCTTGTAAGGTGCTAATGCTCTTAGTCGCGCTCGCCACCAAAAATACCCAGCAAGGCCAGCAGGCTCTGGAACACATTGATGATATCCAAGTACAGCGCAAGCGTAGCGGATATGTAGTTAGTTTCTCCGCCATCAATGATGCGCTTGATGTCGTACAGCATGTAGGCGCTGAAGATGCCAATAGCAGCCACAGAGATCGCAAGCATGCCAGCGCTGGAGCCCACAAATATGTTGATCAGGCTGCCAATCATCAGCACCATCACACCGACGAACAACCACTTGCCCATGCCGGACAGGTCGCGTTTGATGACAGTGGCCAGACTGGCCATGACCAGCAACACGCCTGCCGTACCGGCAAATGCCGTCATGATCAACTCAGGTCCATTGCGAAAACCGAGCGTGTGTGCGATCAGGCTCGACAGCATCAGGCCCATGAAGAACGTAAAGCCAAGCAGCATTGGCACTCCCGCCGCCGAGTTCTTGGTCTTCTCAATTCCGTAAATCAGGCCGAAGGCAATTGCCATGAACAAAATCATGCCAAGCCCGCCACGGAAAATTTGGCCAATGCCAGAAGCCACGCCGACCCATGCGCCCAACACAGTGGGAATCAGGCTCAGAGCGAGAAGCCAATAGGTGTTACGCAGCACTTTGTTGCGCTGCTCAGTGGAAATGGCATAACCAAAGCTGGTACCCAGCGTAGTAAAGCGATCCGTCATAGTCAATCTCCTGGAAAAAATCCTACGTTGTAGGTGAGGCAATTTTAGGCTGTATCAAGTACGTGCCTTGCAAAAAGTGTGGATTGCACGGATTATTTGTGGGGCTGATATGCGCTTCACGCGGGTAATGACAGCGCACGGGTGCTTTATGCTCGACGTTTTTGTTAGAACAAGCATCCATGAAAACCAAATTTACACTCGAATCCGCCGACGTTAAGGCAATCGCCGCCGCAGCAGAAGCAGAGGCGCTGTCAAACAATTGGGCAGTCAGCATTTGCATCGTGGACGATGGCGGGCATCTACTTTCCTTCCAGCGACTGGATGGCGCCGCACCAGTCTCCGCCCACATCGCGCCCGGTAAGGCACGCACTGCGGCTCTGGGGCGCCGCGAAAGCAAGGTCTACGAGGACATCATCAACGGCGGGCGCGTGTCGTTCCTAAGTGCACCTGGCCTGGAAGGTATGCTGGAGGGCGGCGTGCCAATCATGAAGGACGGGCAGTGCCTGGGAGCCGTCGGCGTTAGTGGCGTCAAGTCCACCGAGGATGCACAGGTCGCTAAGGCAGGCATCGCCGCTATCGGTCTCTAGTCGAGTTTTTGCAGCCGGGGTTGGCCGCGACGCTGGGTCAGTATGCCAAGCGATCCGGATGTATTTCCTGCAGGATGGTTGTGGAGATTTCTTCGATTGACTTGGTTGTGGTGGAAAGTGAGCGTATGCCTGAACGGCGCATCATGGCCTCTGCCTCATTGACTTCCATGCGGCAGTTTTCCAGTGACGCATAGCGCGAGTTGGGGCGACGTTCCTGGCGAATTTCACTCAGCCGCTCGGGTTGAATCGTCAAACCGAAAAGTTTTCCCTTGTGGGGAACCAGCGCAGGCGGCAATTGCCTGCGGTCGAAATCTTCTGGAATCAAAGGATAGTTGGACGCCTTCAAGCCGTATTGCATGGCAAGGTAAAGCGAGGTGGGTGTTTTTCCGCTGCGGCTTACGCCTACGAGTATCACGTCGGACTGTTCCAGGTCGCGATTAAGTTGGCCATCGTCGTGGGCAAGCGAAAAGTTGATAGCTTCAATGCGATTGTTGTATTCCTTACTTTTGCTGGCATCACTGAAGCGCCCGACCCGGTGGTTGGATTTGACGCCGAATTCCTGTTCCAGTGGGTGCACAAAGGTGCCAAACATGTCGAGCAACATGCCATGGCACTGTTCCGCAATCACCTTAAGGATTTCCATATTGACCAGCGTGGTGAAAACGATCGGTCGGTTCCCGTCGATTTCCGCTGCATGGTTGATTTGACGGATGGCTTGGTGTGCCTTGTCCACCGTGTCGATAAAAGGCAGACGCACATGGTGCGACTTGTTTTCGAACTGAGCCAGGATGGCGTTGCCAAAGGTTTCGGCGGTGATGCCGGTGCCATCAGAGACAAAGAAAACGGTGCGTTGGGGCATGGTGATAGTTATAGATATTGGGATTGGGTATCAAGCAGGGGCGGCGTCCTACAATGCGTGCAATTTAGCGCATTTTGCTTAAGCCTCGCGCCGCCACAACTCCAACAACATGGGCGCAGGGTGCAAAACGTGGCTGCTTACCGGTTTTAACTTCTGGAGCTTAGCTATGTCGAGTCTATTCAATCCAACCGATCTGGTTGTCCCTTTTGAGCACCTGCGCATGACCGATGTCGAATCGGTTGGTGGCAAGAACGCCAGTTTGGGGGAAATGATTTCCCAATTGCCACAGGGTGTAAAGGTGCCCACAGGCTTTGCCACTACGGCCCATGCCTTTCGCGAGTTCTTGAAGTATGACGACCTGGCCGGTCGCATTAGCCGGCGCCTTGCCACATTGGATACCGAAGACGTGCGTGCGCTGGCAGTTGCGGGTGCCGAAATCCGCGCCATGTTGGAGGTGCAGCCCTTTCCACCTGAACTGGAAAAAGGCATTCGTGAATCGTTTGCCGTCCTCAGTGCGGGCAATGAAAAGGCATCTTTTGCCGTGCGCTCGTCTGCTACCGCAGAAGACCTGCCTGACGCCTCTTTTGCCGGCCAACAGGAGACCTTTCTGAACGTGGTGGGCATTGAGGACATTCTGCACAAGATCCGCGAGGTGTTCGCTTCCCTCTACAACGACCGCGCCATCAGCTATCGCGTGCACAAAGGCTTTGCGCATGATGTAGTGGCTCTGAGTGCAGGCATACAGCGTATGGTGCGTTCGGACTTGGGCGCTGCGGGTGTTATGTTCACCATCGATACCGAGTCCGGCTTTTCGGATGTCGTGTTCATTACGTCCAGCTACGGTTTGGGTGAAACGGTAGTGCAGGGCGCGGTAAATCCCGACGAGTTCTATGTGCACAAGCCCATGCTAAAGGCGGGAAAGCGCGCGGTGATCCGGCGTAGTTTGGGCTCCAAGTTGCTGCAGATGGAATTCACCACGGCCGAAGAAAAGGCCGTTGGCGGCAAGTTGGTCAAGACCACCGACGTACCCACTGAAATGCGCAACCGCTATTCGCTGACTGATGCTGATGTGGAGCAATTGGCGCGCTATGCGCTGGTCATTGAAGAGCACTATGGCCGCCCTATGGACATCGAGTGGGGCAAGGATGGCACTGACGGACTCCTGTACATCCTGCAAGCCAGGCCCGAAACGGTCAAGAGCCAGTCAGCAGATAAGGTCGAGCACCGCTACAAGCTCAAGGGCAAGGGTGCGATATTGGTCGAAGGGCGTGCCATCGGGCAAAAGATTGGAACTGGACCGGTGCGTATCGTGCACAGCATTGCCGATATGGATCAGGTGCAGGCCGGTGACATTTTGGTGACCGACATGACCGATCCCAATTGGGAACCGGTGATGAAACGTGCCTCTGCAATCGTTACCAACCGGGGTGGTCGTACCTGCCACGCCGCGATCATTGCGCGCGAGCTAGGTATCCCCGCAGTGGTCGGTTGCGGTCATGCTACGGAACAGCTCCGCGACGGCATGCTGGTAACTGTGAGTTGTGCAGAAGGCGATACCGGTTTTGTTTATGACGGACTGCTGGAGACCGAAGTCTCCGAGGTCCAACGCGGCGTCATGCCCGAGATTGACGTCAAGATCATGATGAACGTGGGCAACCCCCAGTTGGCTTTTGATTTCTGTCAGTTGCCTAACCAGGGCGTGGGCTTGGCACGGCTGGAGTTCATCATCAATAACAACATCGGCGTGCACCCCAAGGCCATTCTGGACTATCCCAATGTGGATGCCGATCTGAAAAAGGCGGTGGAGTCCGTGGCGCGAGGCCACGCTTCCCCCAAGGCCTTTTATGTAGACCGCGTGGCAGAAGGCGTGGCAACCATCGCCGCAGCCTTCTGGCCCAAGCCGGTGATCGTTCGCTTGTCGGACTTCAAGAGCAATGAGTACCGCAAGCTGATCGGAGGCAGCCGCTACGAGCCTGAAGAAGAGAACCCCATGTTGGGTTTCCGGGGTGCGGCTCGCTATGTTTCAGCCGAATTCGGCGAAGCCTTCGCGATGGAATGTGAAGCATTGAAGCGCGTGCGCAACGACATGGGCCTGAACAATGTGCAGGTTATGGTGCCGTTTGTGCGCACGCTGGAGCAGGCACGCAAGGTCACCGAACTGTTGTCTAAACACGGACTTCGGCGCGGAGAAAACGAGCTCAAGCTGATCATGATGTGCGAGATACCCAGCAACGCGATTCTGGCCGACCAGTTCTTGCAGTACTTCGACGGTTTCTCCATTGGTTCTAACGACCTGACGCAGCTCACATTGGGACTCGACCGGGACTCTGGTCTGGAAGTGCTTGCGGCCGACTTCGATGAGCGTGATGAGGCAGTCAAAGCGCTGATCAGCATGGCTATCTCCGCCTGCCGACGCCAGGGCAAATACGTGGGCATTTGTGGTCAGGGTCCTAGTGATCATCCTGACTTTGCGCATTGGCTGAAGGACCAGGGGATTTCATCGATCTCTCTGAACCCTGACTCGGTGATTGCTACCTGGCAGCAACTCGCGATCTAAAGCCTATGGAGCAGACGCAACGCCGATGGCCCCTGCACGCAGGGTTGTTGTCCATTTGGTTTGTTGCGTCTTTTGGTCTTGTCTTCTTTGCCCGCGATCTGCAGATGCAGGTTGCGGGCTGGCCAGTATCTTTTTGGTTCGCGGCCCAAGGTGCTTTGCTGGTATTTGTGGCTATCGTGGTGTTTTTTGCGTGGGCAGCGAACCGGCGAGAAGGCTCCGATGCTGACTTTGATCAGCGAACCTTTAAATCTCACACCCGGAGATATCACCGGCGCTTTGTGGGCATGGTCATCGGTATTTTGATGTTCATTTTTGTCCTGGCAATGGCTGAACGCTGGGGCATGCACAAGGCCTGGATAGCCGGCATCTTCTTGACCGCTACGCTGGTTGTGTACTCAGCTATCGGCGTTTATGGACGAACCTCGGATGCGGCCGAATACTACGTAGCCGGACGCCGTATTCCTGGTCTTTACAACGGCATGGCCACTGCAGCCGATTGGATGAGCGCTGCGTCTTTCATAAGTTTGGCTGGTGGTCTGTACTTGCAGGGCTTCTCGGGTTCGGGCGGACAGCCGGGCGGTTTGGCCTACATCATGGGCTGGACCGGGGGGTTTTGTCTGGTAGCGCTGCTGGTTGCACCTTACTTGCGGCGAATGGACCTCTACACGGTGCCCGATTACTTTGCCCGGCGCTATGGTGGACGTTGGCCGCGCATGATCGCAGCGCTCGCGGCGGTCGTGGTTTCCTTTACCTATGTGGTGGCGCAGATTTATGGCGTTGGGCTGATTACTTCGCGCATCACCGGAGTGCATTTTGAAATCGGGATACTTCTGGGGTTGGGCGGCGTTCTGGTGTGCTCCTTTTTGGGTGGCATGCGTGCTGTGACCTGGACCCAGGCGGTGCAGTACTGGGTAATGATTCTTGCGTTCCTCATTCCGGTGTCCTGGCTTGCCTATAAACAGGTGGACAACCCATTGGCACCATTTGCCTACGGTCAGCAACTGCAAAAGATTGCCGTGATGGAAAAGGCGTTGATGGATTCGCCGGTCGAAAAGTCGGTAATTGCCGAATACGCTTTGCGCGCTAATGCACTTGACCGAAAGTTGCTAAACGTTGAACAGTCTCTTCAATTCGAGAGGCAGGAACTGCGCTCCAAACTCAATGCTATGGGTACTAAGGCCGACGATGAAGTTGCCAATCGATTGCGCAGAGAGTTGGCAGCATTGCCTCGCGATGTGGCGATTGCGCGTGAGCGATGGTCGCAAATGGCAGAGGACTACCGAGAGCGTGCCAAGCCCTTGGCTGGCTTGGCTCCGCACAGCCTGCCTTTCGAAGGTAACCCTTCAGGCAGTGCAGAAGAGGCTCAGAACTTTCAGACGTCGCGGCTTAATTTTCTGGCGCTGATGTTTTGTCTGATGGTTGGAACTGCCGGGTTACCGCATTTGTTGACACGCTACTACACCACGTCCACCGTTGCGCAGACACGTAGTTCAGTGGCATGGTCGCTTGTGTTTATCGCGCTACTTTACGTCTCTGCGCCCGCATTGGCAGTTCTGGTGAAGTACGAGGTTATGGCGCATTTGGTTGGACAGCCTTTTGACGCGCTTCCGACCTGGATGGCGCAATGGTCGCATGACCCCTCGCTGCTGAACTTTTCTGATGTGAATGGCGA
Source organism: Burkholderiales bacterium (assembly GCA_947447845.1). The sequence goes on from CANFNO010000044.1 coordinate 8,676, forward strand.
TGGCATTTTGCAGTTCGCGGAGCTCAAGATAGGACCCGACTTGGTCATGCTGGCTTCGCCGGAGATCAGTGGCTTGCCTTATGTGGTTTCTGTATTGGTGGCAGCAGGTGGGCTGGCGGCTGCCTTGTCAACGGCGGATGGGCTGTTACTAACGATCGGCAATGCGCTTGCTCACGACGTGTACTTTGAGGGTGACAGCAGCAAGGCGCAATCTATGCGTCGCGTCATGTGGTCGAAATTTGCGTTGCTGGTGGTTGCATTGATGGCTGCCTATGTCGCGGCGCAGCGTCCCGCGGGCATTCTCTATCTGGTGGCCGCGTCCTTTTCGCTGGCCGGTGCGGCCTTTGTACCAGCCATGGTTTTGGGCATCTTTTGGTCAGGCGCTACACGTGTAGGTGCAATTGGAGGCATGCTCACTGGCTTGGCTGTGACCTCCTACTACCTTGTGATCAATCAAGCCGGTGTGCGTCAAGCTCTGGGCTTGGTGGGTAGTGGCCTTTGGTTGGGTATCCAGCCGGTATCTGCTGGCATTTTTGGGGTGTCCGCAGGTCTTGCTGCCACCGTGCTGCTCAGTCTGGTTTCAAATCCTGAGCCAAGTCCATCCGCAACCTAAGGTTGCAAATCACGTTTGGGCTATAATCATGGGCTTCGCCTTGCTGCACCCTGTTTAGACGCCGGGGGCAGCTTTTTCTTAACCCGGATTGAATCAAAAGATTTCGGGGACATCCACAAGGAGTATCAATGCGTCATTATGAAATCATCCTCATGATCCACCCGGATCAGAGCGAACAAGTTCCTGCAATGCTGGAGCGTTACAAGGGCATGATCACCGCTGGCGGTGGCAAGGTGCACCGTGTTGAAGACTGGGGCCGTCGTCAGATGGTTTACATGATCAACAAGTTGGCCAAGTCCCACTACCTGTGCATCAACATCGAAGCCGATCAGGCCGTGATGGCTGAACTCGAACACGCGTTCAAGTTCAACGATGCAGTGCTGCGTCACCTGACGGTTCTGAAGAAGAAGGCTGACACCGGTCCTTCTTCCATGATGAAAACCGTTGAGCGTGAAGACGCGCGCAAGGCCCAACAGGCCGAGTACCAACAACAAGCCTGAGTTTGAAGATCTGATTTCCCAATAGGAGTGCAATCCAATTCACTGGAACTGACAGCCTGTATCGCAGAGGTGGAAGCCATGCGTTACACACCGGCAGGAATACCGGCCCTGAACTGCAAACTTGAACACGAGTCGCAAATTCAGGAAGCCGGCGAAGTTAGAACCGTGAAAATGGTCATCAAGGCAGTTGCCTTTGGATCCCAGGCTGAAAGGCTCGCCAAGCAGGCGGTCGGTAGCAAGTGGAATTTCAAGGGTTTTCTTGCCAATGCACGTCAAGGAAAGTCGATCGTTTTTCATATTCAAGATTTTTTGCAAGACTAATTTTTAGGAGTCCATCATGCCCGGACCAAAACGTTTCAATAAAGACAAGCGCCCCAAGCGCAATACACAGTCACTGTTGTTCAAGCGCAAGCGCTTTTGCCGCTTTACCGTGACAGGCGTCGAAGAGATCGACTACAAAGATATCGATACCCTGCGTGACTTCATTGCTGAAAACGGCAAGATCATTCCCGCACGCCTGACCGGCACCCGCGCAATTTTCCAGCGCCAACTCAACACCGCTATCAAGCGCGCACGTTTCCTTGCGTTGCTGCCTTATAGCGATCAGCACAAGATCTAAGGAGACTGACCCCATGCAAATCATTCTGCTCGACAAGGTCGTGAACCTCGGTAACTTGGGCGAAATCGTCCGTGTGAAAGATGGTTACGCACGTAACTTCCTTATCCCTTCCGGTCGCGCACGCCGTGCTACTGAATCTGCCAAGGCAGAATTCGAAGCCCGCCGCGCTGAACTGGAAAAAGTTGCAGCAGCCAAGTTGGCTGAGTCCCAATCTCTGGGTGAAAAGCTTGGTGGTACAACCATCAAGTTGACCCAGAAGGCCGGTGTGGATGGCCGTTTGTTCGGTTCTGTGACGAACTCTGACATCGCTGAAGAACTGGCCAAGAGCGGTTACAAAGTTGCCAAGTCGCACGTGCGCATGCCCAATGGCCCGATCAAGGTCGTTGGCGACAGCACAGTAAGCGTTGCTCTGCACACTGACGTGGTGGTTGAGATCACCGTTTCCGTGTACGGCGAAACAGCTTAATTGCATCCA
>CANFNO010000045.1 GCA_947447845.1 Burkholderiales bacterium
TCGCACTCGCATAATTCTTAACCGCCAGCGATTGACCGCTTCCAGAAATCCATAGGTCGTCTATGGCCGCTTTGTAGAAGAAAAATTACTAAGCAGTCTGCGTTTTGAATCTTGAAAAACTGGGTTTGGTAGAAGGCAGCTATCGCGGCGCAACCGAGATTGCGGATTCTCCATTGCTGCCGCTCATTTTTGAAAATTTCTGGCCGGTGAAGTGGGCGGGCAGGATCGAGCTGGAAGCGGGTGTTGTAGTTTGCGATCCGCCTTCTCCAAAGCGGGCGTCGTAACTGCTCGCAGCAACTCACTCTAAGGCTCAGTTCTGCGTTCTGCGAAACCGGTCAAGCCCTAAACCCAATGGATGGATTGAATATGGTGGCGCGCATATTGCGCAAGATCACCTGCTGGCAGCAACTACAAGGCACTCACCCGGCACCTCAAACCCAGTTGGCGATTCAAAACTGCGCATGGAGTTCTCCACTTCGTTCCAAACGGACTCCCGTTCCTGATCGGATAGATTGGCCATCATGGCATTAAATCCACCGAAGGCCTCTCTGGCTACCCGCACGTAATCTGCAGCACTAGCCGCCCTATGAGGCACCGGCACGGCATGTACCTGAGGGTTCGCAAATCCAGCTTGACGGAAGAAGTCCTCAAGTACACCGACACCTCCAAGACTGAACGGCCCAGGCTGGCCCGGCAAGGGAGGCGGGAGTTGCGCCCGTCGACGGATGATGGAGGCTGGCAGAGCACCCCAGGCGTTTCGCTCTGGCATGGAAAAGACGGCGACGGCGACCCAACCGCCCGGCTTCAGCGCACGGCGCCACTCACGTAGTGCAGTCACCGGGTGCGGCATGTACATCAGACCAAGTCGGCACAACACCGCATCAAAGGAAGCATCAGGTACGTCAAGCTTTTCTCCGTCCATGGTGCGGGTCTCAATCTGATTGAGGCCACGTTCGTGGGCGACCTGGCGTGCAAGCTCAACAATCCCCTCCGAAATGTCAGTGGCCAGCACGTAGCCGCTTGGGCCGACACGTTCGGCGGCACTGACCGCTGGTTCACCTGCACCGGCCGCGACATCCAGAATGCGTTGTCCCGACTGAACGTGGGCTGCGGCAAGCATCTGGCGTGTGACCTCCCCATACCAAAGGTCCAGAGTAGGAGTCCAGCGCCGCCACGCGGCACCATCCTTGTTCCATTGCTCTCGCTGCGCGTTTTTGTATTTCGCAGCGTCAAATACGGGTTGCTGTTCAGCCATAGGAGATCCTCCTTTTGGGTAGCAAAAAACGCTTTGAAGTATGCCACTTATGGCTCTTAACTGGGGCTGCACTAGACCACGTGGAAACGACGGTGGCGACCGACTGGTAACGCTGCACACCTGCCCCACTACCTGTTCGCGCGATCGACCGGATTGGGCACGACCCCGAAGCTCACGAAGTGCTTCAATCTGGGATCGTAATGGACCGCCCTAAAGCCGACTGTCGTGAGCACCCGCAATCGCGGCACAACCGAGATTGCCGACGCTCCATTGCCGTCGTTCATTTTTGAAAATTGCTGGCCGGTGATGTTGGCGGGCAGGATCGGGCTGAAAGCGGTATTCCGACTTCAAGGCAATTGTTTCGATGATGTGGTTTCGCTTCGTAAATAGCCGACGTTCGCCCAAACACGCCCATTTCTCAACAGCGGTCATTCGGTGTGCTGGTTACCCAGCCACTGTAGTGCTTAGGCCGCTGCGATGCAGAAGGCGGTGCGCAGAGTAGTATGGGCAATCTCCCGGCGCGAGCTAGAAAGCAAAAATGTCCAAATCACCGACAAACAACGCAATGACATCCGGCCAAGTTGCCCTGACTGAAAAACAGCGGGTGGCTTTAGGCGGCAATGCGTATGCGCCACGTGATCGTGGCCCAGGTGAGGCTCAGTCCAGAGACATAGACAAAATGAATAGCGTTTACAAGCCGCCTGAATGGACTACGCGTACAGAGCACTGACTAACTGGCATCGCAGGATTTACCCATCAGCCTTTTGATTGCGTAACCGCTGACAGTGCGCATCGGCACTGACTCTATCAAGGTGGATGGCGATCAGCACTGCATTGGCATAGACGCCATAATTGCAATCGTCAACAGGTTGGACGCACAGGGTGATTTCTCTGTCAGCCTGTTTGTAGATGCTCATCGATTGGGCAATTGACAGAATGCTAATTTCGCCCATGGTTGATCTCACGCTCAGAGTTGATGATGTCATCAAAGGACATATCGCCGGTGAAGTGCTTCACCGCGCCATCAGAACGCCATTGAATCGAATACGCCACAACGAAATTGTTTTAGTTCAGCCGAAAAGTGCAGCTTTGCAGGCATTCTAAGGCGCTAATTCTCTGACTGATTATTGCGTAAACGCCTGTATGGAATATTGCTTGACCGCTGGGTCATTTAGTAAAACTATTCGGAGCTTTCCCCTTTGCTAAAACAATACTCGTTGTAGGCGCTTCGGCCAGCTTGCGGCAAGTCGCAAAAATGGCGCTAACCGCAGTTGGATATGAAGTAACGGAAGCGTCAGACGGAAAGGCCACGCTTACTCTTTTGGATGGCCGCAATATCAGCGTGGCAATTTGTGATGCGAACATGCCAGTGCTTAACGGCATCGAATTTGTCAAAGCTGTTAAGGCACTGATCTTGCACATGCACTGAAGTCAGCAGCACGCAGCGTGGGTGCGTTTGCGTTTGGCGAACTGTGCCAAAAGATTGAGAACACGGATGATGCACAAGCCTGCGTCACGCTGTCTCAGGGATTGGTGCCAGCATTTGAACTGGTGCAACGGCCATTCGCCAGCATCTTGCGCAATAGAGCGTTTACCTCACAGCCATATATCGCGAACAATAACCAACTTTATTCACTGCACACGATCAAGGACGCCGACTTGCAATCCTAGATTGCCGGTGTCAGACCACTGCGTCTGGAATACACAGCAAGCGGCGCGTCATAAGTGGCAATGTGCTTTACAAGGCAGTAGCTGACAAAATCCTCAAGTTCATCCTTGGACAGAACGTTCTGATCTACCACGTCCAATATTTTTTCCAGCGTGCTGACAAGTCTCTCATGGTCTTTAACGTGCGCAGCCAAGAATGGAAACTGACCCGTACGCATCAAGTTCTCTTCGCAGTGGAAATGATGCCGGGTGTATTGAGAAAAATCTTCACCGCACTCGCACATCGATTGCTGGTCATTCGCCACCAAGAACTTGTCCGCCAATCGGAACCACTCCTGATGCTCAGCGTCAATCTGATCATCGCCAATCATGTATTTGTCCATCCAGTCCAAGCCCATTGCGTTCTCCCGCGTGCTTACTTTGCCTTGCCATTCTTATTGACACTTCAGATCACAGGCATGACTACTATCAACAGATGATTTGACATATGCCGCAATGCAGCAAGTAATGGCTAGATGCTTGCGCCAAGTCAATAGTGACGAGCGCATGTACGTGAATCCTGCTTGAAGAGAAGTTCGTGTTTGGGAGATCAAGCGGGAGCACTGATTAGAACGCTCTATGCCATCACGCGCCACGTGCAACGACCTCTTGGTTTGTCGGCAAGCGCAGGTGCAATGTTCTTAAGCGGCTCAAGCGATGAAGCGACGACCCAGCACTAACGGCAACTGTTTTGTCAATTTGCCGACTGCTCCATTAAGACCGATAATTTGTTTCGATTGGGTCAGGCAGTTGCGGTGTGCGCCTTCGAGTTGATTGAGGCGAATCTCGATGTTCTGTACCAGACGCCTACACGGGGAAATTGGCTAGTCAACAAGATAAAGATTGACGCCATGTGAATGAGAGGTCATCGGTCTCGCAAATGACCCTCTAAATAGAAAAATATCAATCGTTGGAAAACTATGCAGACCCCCGACTCTGATGCCCTGTCAGAAGCGCTTAAACGCTGCGAAAACGAACCCATTCAATTCATCGGGAGTGTCCAGTGCCACGGAGCTTTGCTGGCCATCGACGCTCTTGGCATTGTTCAGATTGTCAGCGACAACCTTAATGAAGTCCTTGGCATTCCTGCAAAGCAAGCGCTGAAGTGTTTGGCATCACAAGTGCTGGGGGCAATTGCATGGAATGCGATCTCTGCCCTTACACATTCAGGGAGCCAAAGCCCGCCACAGTCTTTGCAGGTCCAGATTCAACATGGTGACACACCGCTGTCATGCCACATACAAGTCCATTGGGCGGGTGATTTTCAGGTGGTTGAATTGGAGATTCCAACGCACTCATTGCATTCATATCATTTCAGCAATTTCGGGGCAACGGATGACATGCTGGGCGCTTTGCTGATTGCCGGCAAACCACTGCACGAACCGATTGCACAATACGGCCCTTTTGTCATGAACACCCGTGACGAACTAATGACAGCCGTGGAAGATTTCCAGGCAGGGCGAATGGGCTGAACGTGGCCCCCACGCTTCTCGCTGCGCGTAGTGCGCAGCCCCCCGAGGGGGCGCATTTCGCCTAGGGGCGGCCCAGCGCGGGATTGCCCGAAAGTTGTAAGACCTTGTTAACCGGGTCATCTTCTGACTTGGGAGGCCGTTGAACTCTCAGAAACCGTCACATCTGACGGTACCGGGCGCAAGCCCCATGACACCATGTTCACTACTGCACGCACTAACAAGGTTCTACATGCCGCTGCGACCCTGGCTCTGGCTTGGGCAGGTTTGGCCGGAACCGCCGCGCATGCCGATAACCTCAATCCCATCCTCAGTGGCGGCTTGGGCGCCATGGCTGGTGCAATGATCGGCCAGTCTATGGGTGGACGTGACGGAGCCATGATTGGCGCCGCTGTGGGCGGCGTGGCCGGTGTCAGCATCGCCAGCAACGGCGATCACCGCCGCAACGAACCGGTTCGCACCGTGGTCTATGAACAGCCCTATCGCCCGGCACCTGCATACGGCTACCGTGAACTGGAACGGGTCACTTACTACCCTGTGCACGACCACGGCCGCCGTGGCTGGGGTGGCCATGAGCGTGGTTGGGAACGCCGCGATGAATACCGCCGCGACTGGGATAACCGGGGTGGTGACCACCGCGGTTGGGACCGTCGCGACTAATAAGCCCGGACGCTAAACCGCAGGTATGGGCAGCACCTCGCCGCCCAAAGCTTCCAGCAGGTCTGGTATCAGTTTCTGCAACTCGCCGGTGGCGATCGCCACATCGCCATCAAAGTTGTCATCTTTGCCGTCGGACGCCAATGCCGATGCGGCTTCAAACACCACATCCAGCACAGCGACTTTTTTCAGTTGCAGTGCTTCAGTCAGCACAAAAGACACATGGTCGTTCCAGGTCATGGCCAAACGAGTCGGCATCTTGCCCATGGCAATGTGCTCGGTCACCTCGTCGGTGTCCAGCGCATGGCGGGTGTAACGCACCACGGCTTTGGACTCGTCCGCAGCTTTCAGTTCGCATTCCCGGTCCACGGTAAATCCGGCTGGCGCTTCCTTGGCTGCTAACCACTGCGCCATGGACGCAGCCGGTGACATTTCGGTGTTGATCAATTGCACGGCAAAGCCCTCGATGGCATTGATCAGGCAAGTCATGACCTCGTCTGCCCTGCCCTGGCTGCCCGCATCGAGTACCAGCAGCTTCGACTGCGGATCAATCCAGACCACGGTCGCACCCTGCTTGGTAAAAGCCATGGGCATAAGGCTCATACGGGCATCATCCAAAATTTCGCGCGCTTCTTTCTTGCCGGGCTTGCGACCTGTGGTGGCTTCAATATGAGCCAACTGCTCTTGAGCCCTGCGCTTCACCACCGAAGCCGGCAAGACCTTGGTCTCCACCATGAGTTTGAGAATCCACTGACCACCCACCACTTCAGCGAGTGGTCCGTTTGCTTTGCCACGGGGTTCGACCCAACCGACGGACTTTTCCTGCGAACCGGCACACTCCACATAACGCGCTGGCTCCAGCGCTTCTTCCAGTTGTGCAGCAGTCACAGTCCAGGGCGACAGCATGCGGTACATCATCACATTCTTGAACACAGCTTTCCTTCTTGTTTATTGCGCAGAACAGGCCGCGCAAGCTGTATTGTCAGCCCAAGCGCACTGCCGCTTTTGGGGCAACTTTACAAAGGCTTTTCCCATCACCATATGGGAGTTACACAGGTGGCGCACACTGCCTGCAGGTTGTAAGCGATGTCCGCCGATGACCAATTTGTACAAAAGGTAAAACTATGAAAAAACTCATTCAATCCATGGTCGTAGCCGGTTTGATGGCCGCAGCTGGCGGCACCGCTTTTGCGCAGATGGGCGAAGGCATGATGGGTCACGAAGGCATGCAGCACCGTGATCCGGCCAAGATGGCGCAAATGCATGCAAAGCATCTAGCCGACCTGAAAGCCAAACTCAAGATTACCGCTACCCAGGAAACAGCCTGGAATGCCTTTGCCGAAGCCATGAAGCCACCAACTGACATGATGAATAAACGCCCGGATCGCGCAGAAATGGACAAACTTACGACGCCTGAGCGCATTGACAAAATGCGGGCTCTGCACAAGGAACACATGGCAGTGATGGAAGCCTCAATGGACAAGCGCGCTGAAGCAACCAAAGCCTTTTATGCCGCTTTAAGCGCCGAGCAAAAGAAAACTTTTGACGCTGAACACGCCAAGATGGACATGCGCAGCGAAGGGCAACACCGGATGCATGGTGGTCCTGATGCTAAGCCAGCTCCGAAGCAATAAACCCAGTCAACAATGCGCTAGCCAGCGCATTGTTTAAGCCAACATATTCTTGAGTTCGCCGCTGGCAATCAGGGCTTGCAAGTCTGTGAACCCTCCTACCAGCGTGCCCTTGACAAAGACCATGGGAAATGTGGGCCAGCCGGTCCACATTTTCAGCGCATTACGCAAACGCCAGCCATGGAAATAGCTGCCGTACTGTAGATACCTGTACTTAACGCCCGCTGCGTCCAAAGCCTTACAGGCCTTTTTGGGGAAAGGATTTGCCGCCATCCCCACCACAACCACCGCGTTCACCGCAACGGCGTCAAGAACTTCCTTGACAATTCCCGCCCCGTGCTGCGCCACATGCTCGCGTATCGCAGGATGCAGCTTTGCTTCTTCAAGTAGATAACGTGACATGGTGCATTTCCTTCAATGATGAGACTCCTGCATTATGTGAGTAGCATTTACGTTTGATCAAAATCAAGCTTGTAAGATGAGGGCGGAACTACACTGAACCCCCTACTTCATGTCCACCACTACAGCCTCAATAGACGCGCCTAAGATTCGAACCATAGGCATGATGCAGCCTTTGATATGGCTAGTTATGGCATGGCGCGATATTGCCAAATCGGGATGGGTGAGCGTCCTGCATGGAATGGCCATGAGCGGGTTCGGCATTGCAATCGTTGTTGTGGCCCACAACCGGTTCTGGTTGTTGGCAGGCGCACTATCGGGATTTATGGTGATCGCACCGGTACTCGCCACCAGCCTATATGCACTTAGCCGCGCAATTGAACGTAAGGAAAAGCCCGATTTTTCAGTCGTGCTGAAGACTTGGTTTAACTGGCAGAACAATCATTTCAACAAGTGGGATAACGACTACTGGTGTCTGGTGCAATTCGGCGCATTGCTCGCAGCTGCTGCGACCGGTTGGGTCATGACCTCTGCGGCACTAATCACTCTGCTGGCTCCAGTACCAATCAATGGCCCCCTGGACTTTGTTCACCATGTCATGCTGGCACCTGATGGCTGGCTGTTTGAAATCTGGCTTGTCGTCGGGGGTGTGATGGCAGCACCCATGTTTGCATCGAGTGTGATTGCCATGCCCTTGTTGCTGGATCGACGCGTTACCCTCATGCAAGCGGTTTTGACAAGTTGGCAAACTGTGCTTGCAAACCCAGCGCCCATGGCCTTCTGGGCGGCCATTATCATGATTTTCACCCTGTTAGGTCTAGGCTCCCTGCTGCTGGGTTTGATTCCCGTGCTTCCCATGCTGGGACATGCCAGTTGGCACGCCTATCATGATCTTGTGGATGCCTCCCACCTGCCTGCGCGGGAGTCCTATTCGGCGCCCGACAGCCAGTTTGGTACGCGCTAATGTTTGGCTTTTCTGAAGAGCAAATTGCCACCTTCGGCCTCAGCTTTGGCGTGGGCGGCTTCATGCTCTACATGCTGTTCATCATCGGCCACCTCGCCTGGGAATCCAAGGCGGGTAAATTCGGCACCTTTGTCATCTTTCTGGGCTTGGCCTTTGGCATGGTGGGCTTTGTTGCCAAATACTTCATCCAGTGGTTTATGGAGCACTAGCCGAACGGCTTGATGCCAATCAGCAGGCCATGCAGCCACATGGCAAAAACACCTGAGACCAACACACCCAACACCACTGTCAACAGTGTTGCTGAAGCAGTTCCTTTGGGATACTGAATGCCTTGCGCCCGATCACGACGGCGAGAGCTGATGTAGTCAAGAACTGCCCAGGCCAGGAAGGCGCCAAACAAAACCATATGCGCCAGATTTCCATTGGAAATCAAGTGTGCAAAAGCCCAAGACTTGACCCCCAGCACCATGGGGTGATGAACCCGTGCCTTGATGCCATTGCGGGGCACGTATGCTGCCATCAACAACACAAATGCCAAGACATTGAACAGGGCAGCACCATGACGCATGGCGGGTGGTGGTACCCACAGCAATACGGGAACTTCACGGGCCACTCCGAAGCCCCAAATAATTAAAACGAAACCCAACAGTGACAAGGCCGTATAGCCGCCTTTAAATGCATTTTCACCAATTCGGGAAATGGTTTGTGTACGCCAACCATCGGCAAAGATACGCACGGAGTGCACGCCTAAAAACAAAACCAACCCCAAAATCAAGTACGCCATGATGTTTACGCTTTCAGATTATTTGCAAAATTTTTAGCTACCAATGACCCGATTTTTTCCAGCGCGCTTGGCCAAATACATGGCCTTATCAGCACGCCGGATCGCATCCATACCAGGTTCATCACTGTTCAATTGGGCCACACCGGCACTGAAAGTAATCAGCACCTTCTCTGTTCCTGCCATGAAGAATCGTTTCGTCAATTCCCGCTGTAAACGGGTCATGGCCTCGATTCCTTGTTCCAGAAGGGTGTCTGGCAGAAGTATGACGAATTCTTCGCCCCCGTATCGCGAAAGGGTATCTTGAGGTCGCATGCATTCACGTGCCACTTGAGCCAGATGCTTCAATGCGCTGTCCCCCATAGCGTGACCCAAGGAATCGTTCAGGACCTTGAAATTGTCTATGTCGAGCAGTCCCACACTCAGAGGCGTTTCTTTGCGCCTGACCGTCGATATTTCCCTCTCGAGGGCTTCTTCCAAACCGCGGCGATTGAGTGCGCCTGTAAGTGGGTCGTGACGTGCCTGGGTACTTACGCGGTCTAGTTCCTGGTGCAATTTGGCAATTTCCGCCTGAGTAGCATTGGCCTGCTCGCGCATGGCCAGCAACTCGTCACGGGTTGTCAAAGCATCTTTGGCAATATTGCGGGTCGCACCCACCACGTCCTTGAGAACCGGTGAAATCTCTTCAATCGACTTGGCCTTTTCAATCAATCGCGCACTCTCTTCCATCTTTACCTGAAAGGATCCGGTGGATTGCGATATCTGTGACAAACGTTCAATGAATGCGGCCAACATCTGACGCATTTCAATCTGCGCCAGAGTGGTCTTGTGCTTCGCATCCTTTTGTTTGCCAATGACATCTTTAAGAAGATTTGCTACATCATCTAGACGTCTCAAAGACAGGGGCGGGGCAGATGCTGTTTTAAGCGCATCCATCTGACCCTTGAGCCACTGTTCGTCAATGCTCAACTCGCCAATATTCTCAAAAACCAGGTGCAGTAGTTTGAGCAATGCATTTTTGATTTCGGCCTGATCCTCCGCCGCAAACGACAGTCTGTGGCTGTAGTTCACCAGCATCAGTTTGACTGCCATAACGTCAAGTTCCGGTTGCTTCAAAGCCTTGATCAACTCCCGGCTTTGTTCTGCAAAGCGCACATCGTCTGTGCCTAACGCAGGCTGCGCGTATTCAATAAGGCGACCCATTTGCGCCAAAAATTCGGGTGTCAATGCCGACACGGATTCGGGCGTCATCGAAGCTGCTGCACCGCCACTTGATGACTCAGGACCAGTTGGCGAAAAACCGGCATAGGCCACAAAAGCCGCTCGTACGCCATCCCAATTCATTCGGTCTATGGACGATTCCAACAAGCCTTTCTGGCGTTGCTGTCCAGGAGTTTTCGCGTTTAGCGAAGAAGCAATGCTGCGCAATTCCTGGGCAGGAAAGTGCTCTACCGAGGGGATACCGGCAATCTCGTTGTAAATGGCCTTGTAGTTCACCGGAGTGGGAGGAAGCTTGCGGGCCGTCAACTGCTTAAGTGTTTCACGAGCCGTTTCAAAAGATTTTTTTTCACTCATAAGCATCCCTAAATGCGAGCTTTTCTCTAGCAAACAATGAAGTCAACACAATGGCATCGAGAAGCCTGTGCAACCTGGAAGTATCCAATCTTTGTCGATTTTGCACCACTTAGAAGCACACGTTTGTTAGCCCAAAAGCAGACATTGACTATTTTTTACTGTCAAGGATGAAACCTGTGGATAAAATTCTTGAATCGGACGACTTATCCACAGAATATCCAAAAATTTAAAGTTATCCAGTTTTCGAGTACACCAAAAAACACGCTCACCAACATGGGTTGGAGAACTCTAAGTGATTGATTTAAATCATAAAAAATGACTTATCCACATAAAAGGTCTTTGCTCTATCTACTACTACTACTCTTTTTCTTAAAAA
>CANFNO010000046.1 GCA_947447845.1 Burkholderiales bacterium
TGCGTAGCAGTGATTTCATATCCCGTCTTCCCGATGCGGGTGACAAGCACCGTCGCGTACAACTTCACGGCCATTGGCTCGCTGATAAAACACTGTATTGGGACAACATTCCCATGGATGGTCAGACCGGCCTTGTCGTTCTCACTCCCCTAAAACTACTTGGCGGAGATGGTGTAGTGCTCGTGCAGCGAGGATGGATACACAGAAATTTTCAGGATCGTGCGCAGCTGCAACCCATCGACACGCCAGAAGGTGAAGTATTGCTTGAGGGCGAAGTGAGCAATTGGCCGAGCCAGCGTATTTCCCTGGGAGTAACAGAGCAAGGGCACATAAGGCAAAATCCGTCATTCAGTGAATATAGAACGCTGTTAGGCGAGCATCTGGCTGGTGTCACGGTGCGGCAAACAGGTTCGGCCTCACAGGGCATGCTAAGAGACTGGGCACGTCCTGATGACGGTGTCAATATGCACAAAGGCTACGCTTTCCAGTGGTTCTCGCTTAGCGCACTGGTGGCTGTCTATTACTTCTGGTTCCAAATTGTCAAACGAAAACAGCAAAACTAAGCCTCAGGACTCTGCCAACGGGTCTGCACCGGTCTGGGAGCATCCCTTAAACATGGCAGTGCACTCTATGGATGCACGCGTACCAGAGTTCGCACCTTTGGATGTACAGAAGCGCAGACGGGGACGCTTTTGGATGATTTTGGTGTGGCTGATTTGTGCTGCACCTGTCATTGCTTCCTATCTGACCTTTTACGTGTTCCGTCCAATGTCACGCCATAGTTATGGTGAACTGATAGAGCCGCAGCGGGATTTGCCCGATTTGGTAGGGATCGACCTGAATGGTAAGAGTCAAAACCTGCAAACGCTAAAGGGGCAATGGTTGCTAATCAGTGTCGCATCCGGCGCTTGCGAAAAGCAGTGTCAAGAGCAACTCTATTTGCAACGCCAATTGCGCGAAAGCCTGGGCAAGGAAAAGGAACGTGTGCAATGGGTCTGGTTGGTTGCTGACGATGCTCCGGTTTCTGCGGACATCAAACAAGCAGTGGCCCGGGCCACGGTGCTTCGTGTCCCCGTTGATGGGTTGCAGAAGTGGCTCTATCCTAGGTCCGAGCATAGTTTGCAAGACCATTTGTATCTGGTCGATCCGTTGGGTCATTGGATGATGCGGTTTCCGCCAGAGTTGAATATTCAGAGTGCCGCGAAGGCTAAAAGCGATTTAGACCGCGTATTGCGAGCTTCTGCGTCTTGGGATCACGCGGGTCAATAAGCCATGCCTGTGCAATCGCCATACGATTTGTCGCCTCTGCTGTCGTTGCTGGGGTTGGGCACACTGATCGCTTGCTTTCCGCTTTTTTGGGCTGGTTTTCGGCAGCGTAAAAGCTCAGTTGCCAGACGGCGACTCGCGCTTACTGCGCTCACCTTGTTTTTGACGCTGGATCTGATTTTGGTTGGCTCGTTTACTCGCCTTACCGATTCGGGCTTAGGCTGTCCAGACTGGCCAGGTTGTTACGGTCACACCAGCCCACTGGGTGCTGCGCAGCCCATTCAAGCCCAGCAGGATCAGATGCCTTCTGGCCCGGTTACCCATCAGAAAGCATGGATTGAAATGGTGCATCGGTATCTGGCCACGGGCGTGGGTGGGCTCATTCTGGCGATGGCGGTGCTCTCATTTATTGCGCAATTGCGCAGTCGACGGGAGCGCAAAGCAGGTCCTCCAAATTCGATGGCAAAGCCAGTGTCGGTTGCACCTGGCGTCGGGTGGTCTTTGGCAACGCTGGCTTGGGTTTGTCTGCAAGGGGCCTTTGGCGCGTTGACTGTGACCATGAAGCTCTTCCCGGCCATAGTGAGCCTGCATTTGTTGGGCAGCTATGTTCTTTTGTCCATGTTGACGGCGCAGTGGGTGCTTTGGTCGCGGGTGGTGCAGGAAGAAGATGTCGGTGCGCGAGCACCCACAGGGCAGACGGCCCATTTTGGATTTTGGGGAACAATACTTTGTTTGGTCCTTGTGATCGCACAGGCCAGTTCCGGGGCATGGGTGAGTTCAAACTACGCTGTGTTGGCCTGTCAGGACTTTCCCAAATGCCAGGGAAGCTGGTGGCCAACCATGAATTTTATGGCGGGTTTTGAGATGTGGCGCCCTTTGGGGCTGAGTGGCGATGGCAGCGTATTGGATTTCCAGGCACTCACAGCGATTCACTTTTTTCACCGCTTGCTTGCGGCCATGACAGCTATTGGACTGATTGCGCTTCTATTTTGGTTGCGTGGAAGTCCGACACTTAAGCAGCCCGCTCGCTGGCTACTGGCACTCTTGTGTCTGCAATTGCTTACGGGTATAGCCAACGTCGTGCTCGATTGGCCCATGGTTGGGGCCATGCTGCACACCGCCGGGGCCGGTGGCTTGGTGGCGGTGCTGGTATGGATGATTACCCTTTCTGGCCTTGCATCGCCCATTTATCGACTCAAGGAAGTGCAATGACTGCCCCCATCAATGGTTCCAATGCGGAGCAACACAGTGTCGGGGTTGTATTGCGGCAGTACTACTCCTTGACCAAGCCACGCGTCGTTCAGCTTATCGTCTTTTGCGCGTTGATTGGCATGGTGCTCGCTGTGCCAGGCGTGCCGCACTGGAGCGACGTCTTACTGGCGGTTATATCCTGCGTGGGTATCTGGCTGGTCGCAAGCGCAGCCGCTGCCTTCAATTGCCTGGTTGAAAATAGTATTGATGCCAAGATGCGCCGCACGTCTTGGCGCCCAACTGCGCGTGGCGATTTGAGCAACTTGCAGGCTTTGCTGTTTTCGACACTGCTCTGCGCCGCTGGATCGAGCATCCTCTATATATGGGTCAACCCACTGACCATGTGGCTGACCTTTGCAACCTTTGTGGGTTACGCGGTTGTGTATACAGTGATCCTAAAACCCCTCACGCCGCAAAACATTGTTATAGGTGGTGCATCGGGGGCAATGCCACCGGTTTTGGGTTGGGCCGCCATGACCGGCCAGGTAGCACCGGAGTCCCTCATTCTGTGCCTCATTATTTTCCTTTGGACGCCTCCGCACTTCTGGGCGCTTGCGCTCTACCGGGTGGAGGATTACCGTAAATCAGGCTTGCCCATGCTGCCGGTTACCCACGGGAGCGAATTTACGCGGTTACAAATTCTGCTCTATACCTTTGTGCTATTTGCAGCGTGCATGTTGCCTTTTGTCTACGGAATGAGCTCCTGGTTGTACCTGGTTACTGCGGTGGTTTTGAGTGTTGGGTTTTGCTGGTATGGCTGGAAGCTGCTGCGCAACTATTCGGACGATCTGGCCCGCAAGACTTTCCGTTTTTCCCTGATTCATCTAAGTGTGCTTTTTGCCGCGCTATTATTGGATCACTATCTATTGTGAATTCAAGGTGAGAACGTGATGAACAAACGACAAACCCTGCAGCGCCTGATGACCTGCGCGCTACTGGCCGGAACGGCCGGTTTTCTGGGTGCATGTTCCGATTCAAAGGCCAGTTTCACTTCTGTGGACATTACCGGTGCTGATTACGCCAAAGGTTTTGAAGTGGAAGACCACACTGGCAAGGTGCGACATTTGACCGACTTTGCCGGCAAGGTCGTGCTGATGTTCTTTGGGTATACGCAGTGTCCAGATGTCTGCCCCACTACCATGACCGAGATGATTGAAATCAAGAGGGCGCTAGGTAAGGACGGCGAGCGGCTTCAGGTGCTGTTTGTCACGGTAGACCCTGAGCGCGATACACCCGAGTTACTCAAAGCCTATATGGAGAACTTTGACCCGACCTTCCTGGCACTTCGCGCCACGCCGGAAAAGTTGGTTTCGCTCACAAAGGACTACAAGATCTATTACAAGAAAGTGGACGGTAGCACACCCACAAGCTACACCATGGACCATTCGGCAGGTAGTTACATTTACGACCCACAGGGCAGGCTGCGCTTGTTCACCCGGTACGGCAGCCCCAAAGAGGCACTGACCAAGGACATACAGACGCTGTTAAGCGGAGCCTGACTCTGGGTTGGAAACAACAAAACCTCAAAGGTAACACCCGATGAGGTTTTTTTTAGGGCGAACTGATCAGGCGTAAGCCGCTAGAGTCGTCTTCATCTTCTTCATGGCCGCCACCTCAATTTGACGAATGCGCTCTGCGCTTACGCCATATTCTGCCGCCAAGTCGTGCAGCGTCATGCCGCCAGAGTTGTCATCATTCACCTTGAGCCAGCGCTCTTCCACGATCCGGCGACTGCGCGCGTCCAAGCTTTCCAGCGCAGTGGCGATGCCATCGGTGGCCAGCATGTCCCGTTGACGTGCTTCAATCATGGCCAGGGGTTCATGGTTTGTGTCAGTCAGATAGGCGATTGGGCCAAAGGCGTCTTCACCATCGTCTGACGGACTGGGATCGAGAAGCACGTCGCCACCTGAAAGACGCATCTCCATCTCCAGCACTTCCTCCGGTTTGACCTTGAGCTCACGCGCCATGGCGTTCACCTGCTCGGGGTTCAGCGTATCGCGGTGTGTTCCCATGTCAGCCGCTGCATCGTCGCTTTTGAATCGCTGCTTCATGGATCGCAGGTTGAAAAACAGCTTGCGTTGAGCCTTGGTGGTGGCAACCTTGACCATGCGCCAGTTCTTCAGGATGTATTCGTGGATCTCGGCTTTGATCCAATGCATGGCGTAACTCACTAAGCGTACGCCTTGATTCGGGTCAAAACGCTTGACAGCCTTCATCAGACCCACATTGCCCTCCTGAATCAAGTCGCCATGCGGCAGGCCATAACCCAAGTACTGGCGCGACACGGAAATGACCAAGCGAAGGTGCGAGAGCACCAGCTTACCGGCAGCTTCCAAGTCATTTTCGTTCTTGAATTTGCGGGAAAACTCCTGCTCTTCCTCTAGGCTGAGCATGGGCAGGCGGTTGGCGGCAGAAATATAGGCGTCCAGATTGCCCAACGGCGGAACCATTGACCAAGGGTTGGTCAGGGTCAAAGCAGAGCTGGGAACGGTCATGGAAGCAGTCATAGCAGAACTCCTTGTGTTCGTAGCCATGATATTAGCACTCCTGTATCGAGAGTGCTAATTGTTGATTTCAATGGTGTAAAGAGATTGGGGTTATGGGGCGGGCGCAGCTAGTAGTTGTTGTCTATACGAAAGTGCATTTGCATTCCACCAGCGAGTACCCTGCGCCTCCGTTCAAGAGCGATGACGAAGCCGTAGCATTCTGGGACGCCATAGTGGGTAGATTGCACATGCGACCTGTCCTAACCTCGGCGGGAGCCCAAGTTGATAAGGATGGCCGCATCAACGCGCCCGTGACCTGTGGCACCGACAGAATTTGCACCAAGACCGGTTTGTATGAGTCCAGTATGAATGCCAAGTATCCCGACGCCAAGTTTGTGAATGCAAACCAAGTTCGCTTGAAGTTTGTTCAAAAAGGCCAGCCTATGGGCACCTTTGGTTTCCACCTTCAACAGATGAGCAAGTAATTTAAAAAGTCTACGGTGGCGAGAAGTCCCTATGTCGACTGGCCATCAACTTGTCGGATTGTGCCCATACGCCTAGTCCCCCAGATAGCCACCATGCTTCAGACGACCAGCATGTGCAACCAGCCCGCTATTCAGTTGGTGATTGGCGCACAAATTTCAAAATGATTCATGCAATTGTTTTCCTGCGTACAAAGTGTCCCTGACCTTGGCGAATATGCCGCCATAGTGCGCGCATAAGAAGAACTTCCTGACTTTTGAGTAGCAAAGCGCCACTAATCCAAGCAGTGGCTAGCTCTTTGTAAAACCCCTCGCCATGTATGGACGCGAGGCTCAAATCTTATTCCCTAGAAAGCGTCATTCCGGTTTGCACGGACGACTGAGGCTTGTCCAGTTGACTAGTCGCTATCGCTGTTTGGGCAATTGCAAAGGGACGCTTGTGAGGAAAAGATGAATCGGCGCCAAAGAGCAGGACTGGTTGTCATCCAACCGAGCCCAGGAGTCAATAGATCGCGTGGCAATAGGAACCAGTAATTAGGTAAGCAAAGTAAAGGATGTCTGCAAACATGAGCAGAAGCAGATTCAGTTGTTCGGCAAGGCTCTATACGGGCTTCTCTTGCGTGGGATTTCGTAGTGAAAACGGCCTTTGGATACGTGAGAACGCCGTAATGTTAGGACTGAAGGTCGGCGCATGAATATTCCTAGACGCGCGCTTTTTGGAAAATTAAATACCGATCTTTTTCGGGCAATCGAATCAGCAACGGCCTTTGCCAAGTTGCGTGGCAACCCTTATGTGGAAATGGTGCACTGGCTTCATCAGCTATGGCAGGCCCCGGGCAATGACTTCCACCGCATTGCAGCGCACTACGGCATGGATACGGCACAGGTCGAGAAAGACCTGACGATCGCGCTTGCGCAATTGCCCAGCGGCGCCAGTGGCATCAATGACTTCAGCCACTTAATCGAGTCGACTATCGAGCGTGCCTGGGTGTTTGCTAGCCTGTCGATGGGCGACAAAAGCATACGCGGTGCATGGCTGCTCGCAAGCATGGTGCAGACATCTGAGTTGCGTCGCGTGTTGCTGGGCATCTCGGCCAGCTTTCAAAAGATTCCCGCACTGCAAGTTGCAGAAGAATTTCCTCTCATCATTGCTGCCTCCCGAGAGAGCAGCGACGTGGCCTATGAGGCCTCGGGTTTGACAGAAGCTCTTCCGGGCGAGGCCAGTGGCGCGATTGAAGCGGCGCAGGATACCAAGTCGGCTCTGGCCAAATATTGCGCCGACCTCACGGCTCAGGCTCGCGAAGGCCGCATGGACCCGGTCATTGGACGCGAGCATGAGATTCGCACCATGGTCGACATCTTGCTGCGTAGGCGCCAGAACAATCCACTGCTCACCGGTGAGGCCGGGGTTGGCAAGACGGCTGTCGTCGAAGGTTTGGCGCTGGCGATTGCCGCAAAAAAGGTTCCGCCTAGCCTGCAAACGGTGCGCCTGCTTAGCCTGGATGTGGGCGCGTTATTGGCCGGTGCCAGTATGCGCGGCGAGTTCGAGTCGCGCCTGAAGGCTCTGCTCAAGGAGGCCAGCGACTCTATACAGCCGGTGATTTTGTTTGTGGACGAGGTGCATACGCTGGTGGGTGCCGGCGGACAGGCTGGCACCGGTGACGCAGCTAACCTTTTCAAGCCTGCGTTGGCACGCGGCGCCTTGCGCACGATTGGGGCCACCACCTGGTCCGAATTCAAAAAGCACATCGAAAAAGATCCTGCCTTGACCCGGCGCTTTCAAGTGCTGCAGGTCATGGAGCCGGAAGAAGCTGCAGCCATTTCCATGGTGCGCGGCCTGGTGCCGGCTTTTGCAAAGCACCACGGCGTAACCGTTCTTGACGAGGCCGTGCGCGCTGCGGTGACCTTGTCTAACCGGTACATTCCTGCGCGACAGTTGCCCGACAAGGCCATCAGCCTCTTGGATACGGCCTGCGCGCGCGTTGCCATGTCGCTTCACTCGCCGTCCCGAGTGCTCGAAGACCTTTGCGCCCGACTCGCGGCCCTGACCGGTGAACGCGACTTACTTTCGCAAGAGTCGGCAATGGGCAAGGAGCGCAGCGCCGAACTTGCGATTTTGGCGATACAGGTGGCGGAACTGGAACAGAGTCAATTTGTTCAGACGCAAGCTGCTGAAGCTGAGCGTGAAATGAGCGCTGCCATTCTAAGCAAGCGCGAGCAGTTGCAAGATGTGCCGGATGGGGCCAAAAGACTGTTGTTGACACAGGACCTTCAACGCCTAGAGTATGAATTTGCAACACTGCAAGGCGACAACCCACGCATTCATATTGAGGTGGAGGCCAGTGTTGTGGCCTCGATCGTTGCGGACTGGACGGGCATACCTGTAGGTCGCATGCTCCGGGACGACGTAGCGGCAGTGATGCTGCTGGACAGCCAATTGCGCAAACGAGTGGTTGGACAAGATCAAGCGCTAGAAGTCATCGCCGAGCGTGTGAAGACTGCCAAGGCCAAGCTCAGCGATCCAAATAAGCCATTGGGAACATTCTTACTCGTGGGGCCATCGGGCGTTGGCAAGACCGAGACCGCTCTGGCACTGGCCCAAGCGGTCTATGGCGGAGAGCACAACCTTATCAGCATCAACATGAGCGAGTACCAGGAGGCGCATACCGTCTCCAGCCTGAAGGGTGCTCCGCCTGGTTATGTGGGATATGGCGAGGGTGGTGTACTCACCGAGGCTGTGCGCCGCAGGCCGTATAGCGTGATCCTGCTGGATGAAGTGGAGAAGGCCCATCCCGATGTGCACGAGGTTTTCTACCAGGTGTTTGACAAAGGCTGGATGGAAGACGGCGAGGGCCGTGTCATCGACTTCAAAAACACACTGATTCTGCTCACCAGCAATACCGGTTCCGAGGTCATAAGCAGTTTGTGCGAAGACCCTGCGCTTATGCCGGACGCCAAGGCGCTGGTTGAAGCCTTGCAGCCCGAGTTGCGCAAAGTTTTTCCAGCGGCTTTCCTGGGTCGTTTGACCATCGTGCCCTACCTGCCGCTGCCCAGCCATTTGCTGGAAGCCATTGTCGGCTTGCAACTTGAAAAAGTGGTGGTCCGTATGCAAGAGCAGCATGGCATTGCCTTCGAATGCACGCCTGCTGCTATCGCGCACATCGTTACCCAATGCGGTACGCATGAGACGGGTGCGCGGCGCATCAGCCAGTTCATTGAGCAAAACGTGCTGACGCAGCTCGCTCAAGTGTGGCTGCAGGCCATGCAGGACCACATCGTTTTGAGCAGAGTCATTTTGCAGGCCGAGTCGGAAGCCTTGCAGCAACCCGATGCTCGCCTGCCCGTTGTGCCCAAGGCAGGCCTGCAGTTGCAACTATTCATGGAGGAATGAAGCCATGCACGCATTCCTCCAAACCGTTCACCTTCGTCAGGCGCGAGCAATCGTGCAGGGCGCTATTCAACCGACCGGTCTTGGTGGTCCGGTCAATCTGTTTCTTATCAACCTGAAGGAATCACTATGAGTGCCAGCAACAGCAGTCAAAAGTTTATTGCGCGCAACCGTGCTCCACGCGTGCAAATTGAATATGACGTGGAAATTTACGGTAGCGAAAAAAAGATCGAGCTACCCTTTGTGATGGGTGTACTCGCAGACCTTTCGGGCAAGCCAGTCGAGCCACTACCCGGTGTCGACGAGCGCAAATTCCTCGAAATTGACATCGATAACTTCGACGAACGCATGAAGGCCATCGCACCACGCGTTGCGTTCAGCGTGCCCAATACACTCACCGGCACTGGTCACGTCATGGTCGACATCACGTTCGAAAGCATGGACGACTTTTCGCCTGCTGCCGTTGCCAACAAGGTCGATGCGCTTAAGCAACTGCTGGATGCACGCACCCAACTTTCCAACCTGCAGACCTATATGGATGGCAAGGCCGGAGCGGAAGACCTGGTACGCAAGCTGCTGTCGGACCCCGCGCTGATGAAGTCACTGGCGGCGACCCCAAAGCCTGCTGCTCTGAACTCCTGATCTGCGATCGCATTTACCTTTTACTTCCCTCAAGACTAAGGACTTTCATCCATGGAAACACAATCTGCCGTCACTGGCGGCGCAACCCAGTTTGCCGACCCCAGTGTCTTCACAGGTCTGCTGGATCGTGAATTCAAACCCAAAGGTGACCAACAGCGCGAAGCCGTAGAAGCTGCTGTTCGCACCCTGGCCGAGCAGGCGCTGGGCAACACCGTCACTATGAGTGACGACGCCTACGCCAGCATCGAAGCCATCATTGCCGAGATCGACCAAAAGCTCACCGCGCAGATCAACCTGATCTTGCACCACGAAGACTTCCAGCGTCTCGAATCCGCTTGGCGCGGTCTGGACCATTTGGTTTCCAATACCGAAACCGACGAGATGCTGAAGATCCGTTTTATGGACATCAGCAAGACCGAGTTGCGTCGCACCCTGCGTCGCTTCAAAGGTGTGGCATGGGACCAAAGCCCACTGTTCAAACGCCTGTATGAAGAAGAGTACGGTCAACTCGGTGGCGAGCCCTATGGCTGCCTGGTTGCCGACTACTACTTTGACCACACGCCACCCGATGTTGAACTGCTCGGAGCCATGGCCAAGATTGCCTCGGCTGCACATGCCCCTTTCATTGCCGGTGCTGCGCCTAGCAACCTGCAAATGGATTCCTGGCAGGAGTTGGCCAATCCGCGCGATCTGGCCAAGATCACTGGCAACTTGGAGCATGCCGCCTGGAATTCGCTGCGTGCAACAGAAGACGCTCGCTATGTCGGTCTGTGCATGCCACGCTTCCTGGGTCGCCTGCCCTATGGCGCCAAGACCAACCCGGTGGATGCCTTCAACTTTGAAGAAGATACGGAGGGCGCCGACCACAAGAACTACGTGTGGAACAACGCGGCCTACGCCATGGCTGTCAATATCAACCGCAGCTTCAAGCTCTACGGCTGGTGCACGATGATCCGTGGTGTGGAGTCTGGCGGCACGGTGGAGAACCTGCCATGCCATACCTTCCCCACAGACGACGGTGGCTTTGACATGAAGTGCCCCACCGAAATCGCAATCTCGGACCGCCGCGAAGCGGAGTTGGCCAAGGCTGGTTTCATTCCATTGATCCA
>CANFNO010000047.1 GCA_947447845.1 Burkholderiales bacterium
GACTGGACCTGGGGCAATACACACACGCTCACACATGTCCATCCCTTGGGCAAGCAACAGCCCATGCGCTGGTTGTTCAATGTCGGTCCATTTTCCGTGCCGGGTGGCCGTGAAACGCCCAATAATCTGTCGGGAAAAGTAGGTCCTGCACCTTGGGCCGTGAGCTACGGACCGTCCACGCGAAGGGTGATCGACTTTGGCTCGCCCGGAAAATCCGTGGGCATCAACCCGGTGGGACAAAGCGGTGTGCTGTTTGACACCTTTTACGCAGACCAGGCCGAGCGCTTTGCCCAGGGCATCTATGTGCGCCAACGTTTGTATCCGGCTGACATAGCCGCGCACACATCGAGCACGCTTACCTTGGTTCCGCAGCACTGAGAGGGCGTTCCCTCCAATCAGACCCCTAACAGATCGCAGAGCTCGGTCATGCTTGTGACGCTGATATCGGGCTGCTGATCGAAGCCCCAGAGCTTGTCACTGCGGTTCACCCAGGCGGTTTGCATGCCGACTTGCAGCGCACCCAGCACATCCAGGCTTTCGTCGTCACCCACATGCAATATGGCCTCAGGTGGCAGTTGCAGTTTGGCGGCAGCAGCCTGAAAAATCTGAGCTTCCGGCTTGGCCGCACCCGCATCGCGCGCGCTGACCGATCCGCAAAAATACGCGCCAATACCAATATGATCCACGTCCGCGTTGCCGTTGGACAAAGCCAAAACTGGCCAGCAAGCAGACAGCCTTTGAAGTGCCGACAGGCTGTCGTCAAACAGTTTGACCTCCTGGCGCGCCGCAAAAAACACAGCAAAAGCGGGACTGGCCAAACTCGGGTCCTCACCACTGGCAAGAAGACCCAGGCGAATCATCTCCTCACGCATGAAGCTCAGGTCGTGGTGACGCTGCGGCCAGGCGGCTGCGACCTGCTCACGCAGAATGTGGCGCTGCTGAGGGCTACTGAAAAGTGCGGCGGTAACAGGGGCTTGCGCGCCCAACCAAGCCTGCAAACGCAGCTCAGCTTCGGCAATCGTGGGCCAAATCGGCCACAAGGTATCGTCCAGGTCCAGGGTTATTGCCTGAATACGTGAAATTTCGATCATAGGTGCGGGAGAATACCCCATGCCTTTTTCTCCTGAACCTCCTTACGCCCATGGCCAGACTCCACGCACCGCTGTACTGCTGTGCAATCTCGGCACACCTGACGAACCCACCCCAAAGGCGGTACGCCGCTATCTGGCCGAATTCTTGAGCGACCAGCGCGTGGTGGAGATTCCACGTCTGCTCTGGCTACTTATCCTGCACGGCATCATCCTGCGCTTTCGCCCGGCCAAGTCGGCAGCCAAATACGCCAGTATCTGGACGCCTGAGGGTTCGCCGCTGAAGATCTGGACCGAGAAGCAGGCAAAGCTGCTTCAGGGCTGGCTGGGCCAACGCAACCACCACGTCAAAGTACGCTGGGCCATGCGCTATGGCAGCACGTCCATTGGCTCGCAACTCGACGCCATGAAAGCCGATGGCGTTACCCGCGTGTTGGTAGTGACTGCGTACCCGCAGTATTCGGCAACCACTACCGCCAGTGTGTTTGACGCCGTCTACCAATGGGCGCAAAGCTGCCGCACGATCCCCGAACTGCGCTTTGTCAACCGCTACCACGACCATCCCGACTACATCGCCGCACTGGCCGCCAGCGTTGAGCGCCATTGGAAGAAGAACGGCAAACCGGACAAACTGGTGATGAGCTTTCACGGCGTGCCAGAGCGCACCCTGCAACTGGGCGACCCCTACCATTGCGAATGCTTCAAGACCGCGCGCCTGCTGGGCAACAAGTTGGGCCTGTCCAAAGACCAGTACCAGGTCACATTCCAGTCGCGCCTGGGCCGTGCCAAATGGTTAGAACCCTATACAGAGCCGACCCTGATTGCCATGGGCAAAGCCGGTGTCAAACGTGTCGACGTGCTTTGCCCGGGCTTCACAAGTGACTGCCTGGAGACGCTGGAAGAAATCAACATGGAAGCCCGTGAGGCCTTTTTGCACGCCGGTGGAAAAGTCTTCAATTACATCCCGTGCCTGAATGACGACCCCGAATGGATCACGGCCTTGTGCAACGTGACACAACAGCATTTGCAGGGCTGGAACACGCTGGAAGATGTCAATCCACAAACCCTTGCAGCAAGTCGTGAAGCGGCACTGGCACAGGGTGCCACCCACTAATCTTTACCGAAGATTTGCCTCCTTTTCACGCGGGGTGCTCGCATTTAAGAATGCGGCTTTATCATTTATGAATATGAAAACTGCTGTCCGTCGCGCCCTTCTCGCCTTGTGTGCACTGTCCATCGTTGTCCTTGGGGGATGCTCCGGAAAGACCGAATCAGGCGCACCTCCAACCGGTCCCGCAGCCGCTGCAAGCGCACCGGCTATCGCCGCCTCAGCGCCTTTACAACCCGTCACCGTCAGCACCGTAAAAGCTCAACGGCGGGACTTTGCGGTGACCCTGCAGGGTAATGGCGTCGTCAGTGCGCTGACCAGTGTGGACTTGCGTTCCCAGGTCACGAGCACGGTGGTCAAGGTCCATTTTTCAGAAGGTCAGTTTGTCAAGGCCGGCCAGTTGCTGTTTACGTTGGACTCCCGTACCGACGAAGCCAACCTGGCCAAGGCGCGTGCGCAGTTGGTAAAAGATCAGGCCACCCTAGCCGATACCAAACGACAGTTTGAACGGGCGAAACAACTGTTCGCACAAAGTTTTATTTCCCAGGGTGCTGTAGACACAGCGCAGACATTGGTGGAGGCCGCCGCCGCCGGCACGGTAGCTGACCAGGCCGCCATAGACGCGGCGCGTGTTGCCCTGTCGTATGGCCGCATCACGGCACCATTGTCTGGCCGAGTGGGTGCCGTCAACGTGTCTACCGGTAGTTTGGTACAGGCCAACACGACGCCGCTAGTGACCATTACCCAGCTTGATCCGATTGCCGTGGCTTTTAGCATTCCGCAGCGCAATTTGCCTGACGCCATATCCGCGCTCAAGGGTGGCGGCGCTGCCGTTACGGCCAAACTGGCCGATGGCGGCGGCAGTTACAAAGGTCGACTGCAATTTGTTGACAGCAGCGTCAATAGCAGTTCCGGCACGATTCAGGTCAAGGCGGTGTTCCCCAACAAGGAAGGCAAGCTGTGGCCGGGCGCCTATGTCGACATCTCGCAGACCGTGAGCACCTTAGCAGACGCCACCGCCATCCCGCAGGCCGCCATAGTGCAAGGCCCGCGCGGCACCATTGTGTATGTGCTGGACGAGGGCAAAGCCAGGCTCCAACCGATCAAAGTGGTGTATTCGGAGGCCGGTGAGGCAGCAGTAACCGGGATACAGCCGGGTGACGTAGTCGTGATGGACGGCAAGCAAAACGTACGCCCCGGCAGCCCCTTGGTGGAACGCGTCAAGGAGCCAAAAACTGGAGCCTCCGGTCCTGCGCCCGCTGATGGCAGTAAACCTGCTGCGTCTCAGGCCGCAGGGACCGCGAAACCATGAATATTTCCGAGTTGTTCATACGCCGTCCGGTCATGACGGTGCTGTTGAACCTGGCCATTGTGCTGGCTGGGGTGATCGGCTACCGAAGCATTCCAGTCGCCGCCCTGCCAAGCTATGACACGCCGGTTATCAATGTCTCGGCCAACTTTGCCGGTGCAAACCCCGAGACCATGGCAAGCTCCGTGGCCCTGCCGCTGGAAAAGCAGTTCCAGACCGTACCCGGCTTGAAGACCATCAGTTCCACCAGTATCCTGGGCAGCACCTCTCTGACGCTTGAATTTGAGGAGGGGCGCAGCATTGACGCCGCGGCTGTAGACGTGCAAGCCGCTCTGCTGCGGGCGCAGCGGGCACTGCCTGCAGACATGACGGAGACGCCTTCCTACCGCAAGGTGAATCCGGCCGATGCGCCGGTGCTCTTGATTTCTATGCGCTCGCCGTCGCTAGCGCCGTCTGACCTTCAGGACTATGCGGAGCATTTGATTTCCCCCACCTTATCCATTTTGGACGGCGTGGCCCAAGTCAATGTGTTTGGCTCCAAACGTTTTGCCATTCGGGTGCGCGTCAAACCGGCGGCGCTGGTTGCGGCCAATATGGGCTTGGATGAATTGAGTGCAGCCCTGCGCGGCGCCAACGTCAACACCCCTGTAGGCACGCTCGAAGGCCCCAAACAAACCCTCGTTTTGCAAGCCAACAAGCAACTGCAGAACGCTGAGGCTTTTGCAAATTTGATTGTCGCCATGCGCGCAGGGAATCCGGTGCGTCTCAAGGATGTGGCATCGGTCGAAGACAGCGTAGAGACGTTCAAAAGCCAGGCCACGTTCAACGGTGAAAACTCCATCACCCTGGCCGTTCTTCGCCAGCCCGGCGCCAACACGGTGCGCGTAGTGGATGCCATACGCTCTGCCCTGCCCGCGCTTCAGGCACAGATGCCGCAATCGGTGTCCCTCACCCCGATCAATGACCGATCGACCTCGGTACGCGAGGCTCTGAACGATGTGACGCTCACGCTTATGGGCACCATTGCCTTGGTGGTATTGGTGATCTTTCTTTTCCTGCGTCGCTTTGTGGCCACGGTTATTCCGACGCTGTCGCTGCCCGTTTCGCTGATCGGAGCTGTGGCGCTGCTTTGGGGAATGTCCTACAGCCTGGACAATATTTCCCTGCTGGGTCTGACGCTGGCCGTGGGCCTGGTGGTGGACGACGCCATCGTGGTGCTGGAAAACATCATTCGCCACGTCGAGAATGGAGAAGAACCTTTTCAGGCCGCCTTGCGCGGCGCGCGAGAAGTCGGCTTCACCATCATTTCGATATCCTCATCGTTGATTGCCGTCTTCATTCCGATATTCTTTATGCCCGGCGTGATCGGACTTTTGTTCCACGAATTTGCGGTGGTGGTTGGCCTGTCCATCATCGTCTCGGCTTTTGTGTCACTGACATTGGTGCCGATGCTGGCCAGTCGCTTTCTGACCGATGAGCAACACAAGAAGCCACCGGGCTTTATGGTCAAGCAATTCGAGCGCGCCTTCGACTGGACGTTGTGGCTGTATACCCGCCAACTCGATGTGGCGCTTTCGCATCGCAAGCTGACCATGCTGCTAGCTGCGACCACCTTTGCCGCCACTGCCTGGCTCTTCGTGACGATCCCCAAGGGTTTTTTCCCGGAAGAGGACATCGGTCAAATCCAGGTGTCGACGGAAGCTTCCGAAGACATCTCCTTTCCGGACATGGTGCGCCTTCAAGAGCGCGCAGCGGCCATCTTCCGTGCCGACCCGAACGTCGGCGCGGTCAACTCCTTCAACGGTGGCAACAATGCACTCAACACGGGGCGCATGTTCATTACGTTGAAGCCCCAAAGGGAACGCAAGCCCATGAAGCAGGTCGTCGAGGGCCTGCGCAAAAAGTTGCGTGAAGTCGCCGGCATCAACGTTTTCATGCGCCCTGTGCAAAATCTGCAACTCGGTGGACGCCAGAGCAAGGCGCAATTTCAGTACATCCTGCAGAGCGTCAAGGCAGATGAACTCAACGGCTGGGCGGCAAAGTTGCAGGACAAATTGCGCGCTGACCCGCTTTTCCGGGATGTGACAAGTGACGCACAGTTGCGCGCCTTGCAAGCACAACTCAAGATCGACCGCGACCGCGCCAATGCCCTCGGGGTTTCGGTGGACGCGATTCGATCGTCTTTGTTCAGCGCCTTTGGTGAGCGTCAGGTCTCCACCATTTACCTGCCCACGGACAGTTACAAAGTCATCATGGAACTGGCCCCGGAAGCCAAGCAGGATGAGCTGGCGTTAAATGCAATTTATGTGCGCTCCAATACGGGCGCCCTGGTGCCCATGTCCTCCTTCACCACGGTGGAGCGCTCAGTGGGTGCCACATCGATCAACCACGTAGGCCAGTTACAGGCCGTCACCGTATCCTTCAATCTAGCGCCCGGTGCGGCATTGGGAGACGCAACGGCCCATATCGATGCTGCGCGCGAAACCATCCAGCTTCCCACCTCGGTCATTACCAGTTACGGCGGTGACGCGGCGGTTTTCAAAAGTTCTCAAGGTAGCCAGGCTATCTTGATCGTCGCTGCACTACTGGTGATTTATGTGCTGCTGGGCGTGTTGTACGAAAGCTTTATCCACCCGCTAACCATTCTGGCGGGGCTGCCTTCGGCAGCAGTGGGAGCTTTGGCCACGCTCATGCTGTTTGACCAGGATCTGACCCTGATTGCCACGATTGGCATCGTGCTCCTGATTGGCATTGTAAAAAAGAACGCCATCATGATGATCGACTTTGCGCTTGACGCGCAAAGGCACCATGGAATGACGCCACCCCAGGCCATTCGCGAAGCCTGCATCATGCGTTTTCGACCGATCATGATGACGACCATGGCGGCATTGATGGGCGCCCTCCCCATCGCGATTGGCATTGGCGCCGGTGCCGAACTGCGCCAGCCCCTGGGCCTGGCCGTGGTGGGTGGCCTGGTGTTTTCTCAGGCAATTACGCTGTTCATCACGCCGGTGCTCTACGTGGTGCTGGACCGATTCAGCGGCCATGGTCCGGTGCTGACGCCAGAAGTAGCGGTGCTGGACGACGCGACGCCTTCGCTTGAACGGACCGCTCATCCATGAACGGCGTGCGCATCGACAAGTGGCTGTGGGCGGCGCGCTTTTACAAGACGCGTTCTCTGGCCACTGAGGAAGTGCACAAAGGCCACGTCCAGGTAAATGGTGCCGATGTCAAAGCGTCGCGCGAAATTCGGGTTGGAGACAACATCGTTTTGCAGCAAGCCAGATTACCGCGCACAGTGATCGTCAAAGGACTGAGCGAACAGCGTGGTTCAGCCACCATCGCCCAGCAGCTTTATGAAGAAACCGCCGACAGCAAGAAACTCAGAGAAGCTGAGGCAGAACGCCGGCGCCTGAGCCCGGAGCCTGCGATGTCCATTGAAGGTGGACGCCCTACAAAACGGGACCGCCGCGATCTGCAAAAAGGTTGGGGAGACCGGTGGTCAGCCTCCCTGGATAAATCCTGATTGCGATTGCGCGCTTACAACGTGCGATGGGCTACAGGCGTTTCCGGCACGGGGTAACCGGCAGCGCCAAAGGTGCTGACGATCGCCTTATGGGTATCGAAGTACACCTGCCAATAGTTGTCGGTGTACGTGTAGGGGCGCACGCATAACAACGGTCCTTCGAGTGTGAACTGCAGAATTTCAATGTCTGGTACCGGTGAAGTTGCCACATTTGGAATGGCTGCAACTGCTGCCTTCAGGCGGGCAATAGCATCGACCACATCCACACTATTGGCTACTTTGGCCAAGCAGTCTACGCGGCGATAAGGCAAGGTGCTGAAGTTTTGAATGGAACTGGAAAACACGTTGTTGTTGCCCACAATGGTTACCACGTTGTCCGGTGTGATCAACGTCGTACCAAACAAGCCCAGCTCCTTGACTGTGCCGGTGATGCCGCCAACCGTGACAAAGTCGCCCACCTTGTAGGGGCGCAGCACCTGCATGAATACACCTGCAGCAAAATGGGTCAGCAAACCACCCCAAGCAGTCCCGATAGCCAAACCTGCGCCTGCCAGCAAGGCTGCAAAGGAAGTCGTCTTCACACCGAAGATGTCCAGAATGGCAAGAATCAGGATGACGTTGAAAACCACCGAAATGATTGAAGTGAGGTAATTGGCCAACGTTTGGTCGACCTTACCGCCTCGGCGCAATGCCGACCCCATCAAACGCAGCGCAAAGCCAATCAGCCAGCGCCCGATGACCCATGCAGCCAATGCGCCCAACAATTTCAGACCGAAGTCAGCCCCCTGTGTGGACAGAAACGTCCAGATTTCCTGTGAGTTCATAGTAAATTCCTTTAACGATTGCGTGGAAAACAAGATTTGTGGACCCGGTATTGGCACCAAAAGTCCGCAAATGCACCCTCCCCGATCGAAAGTCGTCTACAACGACGGGTCTGTTTACTATGGCTCAAGCGGCAGTGGCATCGATTTTGACAACCAGCACTGTCGTGATTGGCCGCATTTTCATAAAACGATACGAAACCATAAGAAATTAGGGGCCTTTGACCGAATGCAGCCTCGCGAAAAAGTTCAGGTGAAATGTGTGGCGGTTTTACAAATCCGCAAAATGCCGGGCTTTACATAAGTGTCGCAAACCACTAACTTAACTTTTTATCAAAAAACAATAGTTGCGCGCATGACGCGCTTTTGCAGGGAGATATAAGATGTGCACACCTACTTGTACTTTGGCCCTCAGTGGCTGGAAACGGGGTTAATCGCAGATGGAACGCGACCAAGCCTACAAATACGTGTCCGATTTGCTGCACTTATTGGTGCGACGTAACGGCAGCGACCTTTTCATCACTGGGGACTTTCCGCCAGCGATCAAGGTCGATGGCAAGTTGTCCAAGGTTTCACAGTCACCTCTTGTTGGGGAACATTCTCTGGCGATGGCGCGCTCCATCATGAGCGACAAGCACGCTATGGATTTCGAGCGCAACAAGGAATGCAACTTCGCCATCTCGGTCAAGAATTTGGGACGTTTTCGGGTGAATGCGTATATGCAAAAAGGCAAGGTAAGCCTGGTTCTGCGTGTCATCCCGCTGCAAATTCCCACCATTGATGAATTGGGCTTACCTTCAGTTCTCAAGGATTTAGTACAAGTCAAACGTGGTTTGTGCATCCTGGTCGGGGCCACCGGGTCAGGTAAGAGCACTTCCCTGGCTGCCATGGTGGACTGGCGCAACGAGCACTCCTTCGGGCACATACTCACCATCGAAGATCCGATTGAGTTCATGCACACGCACAAGAACTGCCTGGTCAGCCAACGCGAAATTGGGATAGATACAGATGACTGGTCGCTGGCATTAAAGAACAGTCTGCGCCAGGCACCCGACGTCATACTGATGGGCGAAATTCGTGACAGTGAAACAATGGAACATGCCGTCGCGTTCGCCGAAACGGGCCATCTTTGCCTGGCCACTTTGCATGCCAACAACGCGAACCAGGCGTTGGATCGCATCATCAATTTCTTCCCGCCAGAGCGCCGTGCCCAATTGCTATTGGATTTGTCGCTCAACCTTCGTGCCCTGGTTTCCCAGCGACTGATAGAAAACGAGGATCGAAAGGGACGTGTCGCGGCAGTTGAAGTCATGATCAATTCGCCGCTGATTTCAGATCTCATCAGCAAGGGTGAAATTGGCGAAATTAGGGAAGTGATGAAGCGCAGCGGTAATTTAGGTATGCAAACCTTTGACCAAGCTTTGTTCAACCTCTACGAGGGATATACCATTTCCTATGAGGATGCGCTACGCAATGCCGACTCACAAAATGATCTGCGCTTACAAGTCAAACTCAAGAGCGTGCGACGACTATCTAGCGCCGCTGGCGAACTAGAACCGGCTTTTACGCTGAGCCGCTTCTAAATGCAAGATACAGGCGCCACACATTTGCGGCGGGCGCACTTTGACTTCGACCCTGCGAGGTGTTAAGTTATTTAAGGTCGAAGCACCAACGGCTGCAAGTTCTAATTCTTGCAAGGGAGCAGCATGCAACATTTGAGCTATGAATTTTTAGTGGTTAAGGATGCATACCCTGCTGTGGCGGAAAAACTGCTGGCACTTTGGGGCACTGAGGCCTTCCGCGGATACGCCGAAAATCTGATTCAGGAACGTACTCGCATAGCACGTACAGGATTTCCTGGAAATGTACTTCTCGCCATTTCTGAGCTGATTTCAATCCACGATATTCAATTCCCTGCATTCGCCCCCGTTCAGGACAGTTTCTGGTCATCCATTTATTGACAAAAATTACTGGACTGTCTGTTCAACTTTCCTGATCCTTGGGCGCGGCCAATTTCCCGGGAAAGCATCTGCTTACAAGAGCAAACAAAAAAATGATAAAAATGTAAGAATTCACTAAGCTTGCACCACTAAAGTGCGTCAAAATATTTTGCATGACTTAGTCAATGTAGCAGGAGACAAAAATGGCGTTATGGCAAAGAAAGCAAGCAAGCTCTATTGCAGACGCTGCTAAAGCCTTCATGGGCGGGGTTCAGGATGAGCCCGCACAGGAAAAACTTACCAAAATTATTCGACTGGCGAAAGCCGTTGAACGCACAGATTGCGCAGGTTCGTATACCTTGACCGCTTTGCGCTCAGAACTTTGTAACTTCTGCACAGGCGAACAACTCCATCCTTGCAGCGGCTACCAACAGCAACAGGGCTGTGCGTTTGTGGAGACTGGATTGACATTGACGCCCAGCTACTTTGGCGCTTTGACCTAACGCTATCAGTACAAAACCTGGCACCCTCGTCTAAGCGCGTTGGCTACAACCATTTCATCATCTTTGCCCAAACCGGGAATTTAAACTAAGGCTGCCTCAGCTTCACGCCGAATCGTCAGGCCCTTCAGGATTCGGCCGCCGCCCTTATTCCATTTTCGCAATTCAGCTGGAACGGCTTCCCAATCTGCAGCATTCACTCGCTTACGCAGCGCACAGGTCGCA
>CANFNO010000048.1 GCA_947447845.1 Burkholderiales bacterium
GATCCCAAGGTGCGGCAGGACCTGGAGATCCTGATCGCTTCGCGCGACCTCGGCATCAGCCAGACTGAAGTCACGCACCAATACCTGCTGGACACCGTGAATGCGGCACAGCTCGTCTACTGGGGATTGGACACTTTGCTGGATGCCAGAAACAAGCCCGCGCGACAGGCGCGCGCACTGATACGGCTCAAGCGCTACGCCGGGCTTGAGGAGGGCTTCACGCCCATAGCCACATTGGCCAAAGACCGGACGAGCGAGGAGTTGTCCAGAACCGGCCTGACCGGCCCCTATATCGAAGGAGTCAAGCAACAACTCGACAACACCGAACACTATCTTCAAGGCCTCTCCGCGCTCTTTACCAAAGCCAAATTGACGGGCTGGGAATCTGACTTTGCGGTGCTGAGCCGGCAACTCCGGGAGTACGACGATTGGCTGCGCCAGCAGGTGCTCCCCCGTGCGCGACAAGAGGCACGCTTGCCAGCGGCCGTGTATGCCGATTTCCTGAAACAGGTGGGCGTGGATGCGGAGCCTGAGGCCCTGATCGAAAGTGCCAGCTTTAACTTTGCCGAAGTGCGCGACGAGATGCAGGTGCTGGCCAGGCAAATAGCTGCCAAGCACCATTGGCCATCGGGCGACTATCGTGCGGTTCTGGCCCGTCTCAAGCTGCAACAAATGACACCACAACAAGTGCTGCCGCGATACAGGCAACGCCTTCGGGAGATTGAAGCCATCATCCGCCGCGAAAAACTGGTCACCTTGCCCAATCGCAAACCGGTGATCCGAATCGCCACGGACGCCGAAGCAGCCGAGGTGGGCGCCCCCTTTATGCGACCACCCCGCCTGCTTGGCAACACCGGTGAATATGGTGAATTCGTCTTGCCCTTGAGCAACCCGCACGCCAAGTCCGCCGCCAAGATGGATGATTCCACCTTTGACGCGGTCACCTGGACCTTGGCTGCCCACGAAGCCAGGCCAGGACATGAGTTGCAGTTCTCAGCCATGGTGGAGCGTGGCACCTCTGTGGCCCGGGCCATATTTGCCGACAACAGTGCCAACACCGAAGGCTGGGCCTTGTACTCCGAAGCGTTGATGCTGCCCTTTATGCCGCCCGAGGGGCAACTCGCTTCATTGCAACTGCGCCTGCTACGCATGGCCCGCGCCTTTCTGGACCCGATGGTGAACCTGGGCCGAATCAGCACAGCGGAGGCCAAACAGGTTTTGATGGAGCAGGTCGTTCTTTCTGAGCCGGACGCGCAACAGGAAGTAGACCGCTACGCTTTCAATGCCCCAGGCCAGGCCACCTCGTACTACTACGGTTACACGCAGATCCGCTCGATACGAACGCTGGCCGAAATCGCACTGGGAAAGAAATTCAACCTGATGGCCTTCAATGACTTTGTTCTGGACCAAGGCTTGCTGCCGCCCAGATTACTAAAGCAGGCCGTCATGCAAGAGTTTGTGCCCACGCAAATGTCGCGCAGCGGCAAATAAGGGCCAGCCCGTCGCGCTATTTTGCGGCGCGGATGTTCATCGCGGTTTGGTGGATCGGGGTTGCGCAATCTGGTAAGCCAAATGCGCAGCGCTAGGATGATTCACTTTGGATGGACGACCATCCTGCTGCATGCGCTGATGCGCCACATCCCATCCAGGCAATTCCGGTTCGGCTTGCTCCCAATGGACGACCGACGCTTCGTCGCACCAATGGGCCAGGCGCTTCATGGCCTTGCGATGGGAGCCTGAAGAAACATACGCCCGCATGGCCTTCAGATCGGTCCATTGCGTACATGTCCAATACGTCCGATGGGCATCCGGCAACAACTCCACCGCACCATTGCCAGCGGCTGCGCGCGCTTGGCGATGTGCTCGCAGCGTATAGAAAAAGAACGCTGGCAAATACCAGACCGAGCGGATGCGCAGACGCGTGACGGATATCAGGGGCATTGAGGCCTTAGGTGTGCAAAAGATTCGGCATCACTTTGCGGCGGACGGGAATGTGACAAAGAAATACGCCAAGAGGCCGCCCAAGACAACGAATGCGTGCGGAAGTGCAACGTGCACCCACATTGCAGTTCGGCCAAGAACCCACCAAGACTCACTCTCCCACCATGCCTGCCAAGTACTGGAAACTTGATGAGGAAATTGGACTTCTTCTCCACCGCGAAAGTGCTCTTCGATCTGCTCAACCCTGGCGTAATAACCTAGCTGAAAGGCCTTCCAGAAAGCCTCTAATAACCAGAACAGCAATGCCCCAGCTGCCGCAAGCAAGAAAACAAGATTGGCTTTACTGGCAAATGCTCCGACCAAAGAAGCGAGGCCAAAGGTAACGCTCCAAGCCTTGATCGTTAT
Source organism: Burkholderiales bacterium (assembly GCA_947447845.1). The sequence goes on from CANFNO010000048.1 coordinate 2,347, forward strand.
TGCCCGTGCGTCGAAATCCTCTATTGTCTTTTGCAGATGGTAGTACTCCACCTGCAGCGCGGCGTCGACTGCCTTCGGGGAATACTGAGACGTGAGTTTGGTTGCCACTGTGCTGCCTAAGGTCGAAGCCAAGCAGAGTAGCAGGCATCCGCCTTGGGCGACAAGTTAAAGCCTACCCAACCAGTAGCCCGGCCGTCGACGATGTGCGGCAACGACCAGAATTTCAATGTCAGCATCAACAATTCGATAGAGGATGTTGTAAGGGAAGCCTGGAACGCGGTACTTACGAATAGCCGGCGGAAATTCGACTCGATAACGATCGGGAGCTTCGCAGACGGCCCCCATTGCAACATCGAACGCCAACAAGTATCTTGCGCCGAGCCCAACTTGACAGGACTCGTAGTGGGCCACATGCTCAAGGTGCTCAACGCGCGCGGCTTCGCTAAAGAAATAGCTCACTTGAGCAAAGCATTTGCTTGCCGTCGCACTTCTTCAGCAGGTATCCGTTTGGACAACCCTTGATCCATTTCCGCAGCCCGGTGCGCCGCCTCTTGAAACCAAAGCGGTTCAATTTCGGATTCGGACAGCGCATCAAGGCTTGCCAAAAGCTGCGCTGCCAATTCCGCCCGTTCTTGCACCGGTAGGGACAGTGCTTCGTTGGTAATGGTTGCAGTATTCATGCGTAAATCCTAGCACTAATCTGCAAGTGCTTTAACGATCAAATTGAGCCGACTACCGAGCCTTGCCAAGGGCTGTTAGCTCCATCGACGGGTAAGACCTACGGTTGACGAACCACATGGAATGTTCTCTTTACCAGCGGTGTGCCTTCGAAGAGGATCGTCAGCGACCAATCACCTGGCACAAGCTCGTGGTCTTCGCTCAGCATGTAGCAGTCAGTTGTTCGCAGAGCTCCATTGTCAGTTTCGTGTTCCATCGGTTCTTCGAAGGACTGAATGCGCTTCCCGTCTGGTTTGGTAATGGGCGGATGTTCGATCAGGTAGACAACCTTGGCGACGCGCGGAAGGCCCTCTGCCTGCCACGTGAACCCGAAACCGATGCCCTTGCGAAGCGGCACTACTTCGGTTTGCTTCGTGATGACAAGGTCGCCGATAGTCGCGTAGCCCGCTGTTGATTGCGGCTGAGCATAGGATTGCTCTGGCTTGGGCTGTTCGCAGAGACCGGCAGACAGGACCTTGCTTCTCGTTGGCGCGGCAAGTGTTGACGATGCTGCAAGGAAAACGGCGATGGTGAAAAGGTGGCGCATGGTTGGTAGTAGCAGGTCTAGCGTTCGTGTTAAGCGGGCGTAGGGCCGCAGCCCCGGTGCTGCGCCCAATGGAGCCTTGTCATTCATTGCCGTGACCAGCCAAAAAGTCGGCGTCTTCTACTTCCGCGGTTCGGTTCTTTCGGCCGGGATAGCTAAGCCACTTCATCGCGATGTTGAGGTCAGTGATCATGCTGACTGCGTCAACGCGTGTGCCATCGTCCAGGTCAATGTTCGACGTCGTGTGGGAATCCTTCAGGAGCGTCAGGTCGTAGCCTCGATCGAGCGCTGCGTACGCGGTGGCCCGGATGCACCAATTGGTTTGCGCGCCTGCAAGGACAATTTCGGTCGTTCCCAACTGACTCAGGGCGTCTTCCAGATTCGTCTCCTCGAATGAAGACGGAAAGCGCTTGTATACCCGCTTCTCTCCGGCTGCGGGAACAAGTTCAGGCACCAGTTGCCAAGAGGATGATTCACGCGGCAACTCGTGACTTTCATGCTGGACCCATACCACCGGCACGCCGCCCTCCCGGGCTCGCTCCACTGCGCGTGCCACGTTTGTGATGACTCTTGGTGCGTCCCAGCATTCGGCCATGACTCCGACCTGAACGTCTACGACTACAAGAGTGGATTGGTTGCCAGGGCGGATTGTGCTCATAGTGAAATTGACCTGATGTGGTGGTGGTGGACTACGATAGGTGGAAGTCTGCGGCCTAACTTTTGAGGTAGGCGGGCGCCAGAGGGAATGCGCCGGGCACGTGAAGCAGAAGACTCATCTGTACTGCCTCACGAACCTGGTGGCTTGTCGTTGGTGCTCCGCGTTGGTGCGAGGGGTTTGGCGTCACTGGGCGAAGCGCTTTTGCAACTGACTCAGCGTGAACGCGTTTCCTCGTTTGAAATAGTCCTTCATCCTCTGGGACTCTTCATCGCTTCCGAATCCGAGCCCGACGATCCGCAACAATGTCTTGCCATCTGGCGTTGGCTCGAAGTAAAGAACGGTCCACATCTCGCCGATCTTGGTCTTGAAAGGGAACTTGTCCGGCGCCTTGGCGACCCGGATCGAGAGCATCTTCTCTGGCTCGAAGGAAAGCACCCTGTTCTCAATCGTTCCAGGGTCCCCAAGCGAACCCTTGGGGTCGTAGTTTGTACGCATCAAGCCATCAAGGCGGAGGTCGATGTCCACGTTCGGCGCCAACCACGACTTCAAGCCCGTGGTTGTAGTCCAGGCGGTCCACACCGTTGTGACTGGTGCAGCAACCACGCCTTCGGTGACGATGAAATCAAGCGCTCGTGCAGGAAGTGCCCACGCGACAAGACTGAACAAAGCGATAAAGCAGACCTTGATGTTCATGCTGGACTCCTGGGTGACGACGAAAGTTGAAAGTGACGCGTAACGTTGGCGCTGTCCGGCACGCAGCATGGGTCGCGAAGCGGCCTTCGTGAGCTGCGTGTCCGTGACGAGCAACTTGTTAAGCAGCATGTGGCCAGTTGATTTGCACTTTCCGACCATTGGCAAGACAGTCGCGCAGGTACAAGTTAATCAAACTCTGATAGGGCACGCCGGATTCCTCGGCCATTCCCTTGAAATAGTCCACAACATCCTCAGAAAGGCGCATGGTTACAGGCTTCTTTAGCTTAGACGCATATGGGTTCTTGCGAGACTTCAGTTTGGAAAGGTCGTACTCTGCTTTCATGGTTGTCCACCTCGATAAAACGCGCTTTCGCGCTTGGTCGCCTTGCGTGCAGAGATGATGCGAATAACTGCACCATGCTCTCGCTCGCAATGACAGACGATGAGGAGCTTTGCACCAGAGCTCATACCAAGCATCAGGAAGCGCTCCTCGTCGGATGAGTGTTCCTCATCGAAGAACTGAACGCCAAATTCATCGAAGAAAATCGATTTCGCTTCTTCAAAAGACACCTGATGCTTTTTGAGATTCGCAATGGCTTTGGGCTCATCCCATTCGAACTTAATCATATGTACATTGTATTTATCGTTCAACCCAAGTCAAGCTACGAGTAACTGCAGCTGTTTAACGTTGAAGCTCAGCCGACCAAGCCAGCGGAGCTTGCGCGGGTCGGATGGTGCGACCGGTTAGGCTGCACTTTCCACGCTTGCATAGACGCAAATATCCCGTAGCTTGCCGTCCGGCCCGCGGCGTTGACTGCGTAAGGTTCCCTCGAGCCGGAAGCCGGCTGCCTCCGCTACTCGACGTGACCTTGTGTTGAATTCGTCGACGATTACCTCGAGGCGCACGGCTTCCAGTTGCTCACGGGCGTACAGCATAAGTCCCCGTACGGCTTCTGTGATGTAGCCGTTCCCCACACACTCTGTCCGGCACCAATAGCCGATCTCCAGCTTAGGCACCTGCCAATCTGGGCGATGCAGTCCACACGCACCGACCAGACGTTGGCTCGCCCCTTCGAATATCAGAAACGGAAAGTCATTCCGTGCGTGAAAGGCTGCGAACCCACTGCGGCAAAAGGACTCGGACGCCTCAACGGTTGGCTCATCAGCGGACCATGGCACTGCTGCCAAGACGGCTCGGAGTTCCGAGAGAGAAGACTTCACAGCTTCGTAGAGGTGATGTCCGTCTCCTGCCTTAGGAATCCGGCAAGAAAGCCTGGAAGTATCGAACTCCGTCGGGAGATCACGCAGTAGAAGTTGGGCGCGCATTTTGGTGCAGCCTAACGTAGAACTAACCGGCGCTGCGCAGGTTTATCGCGCAGCGTCCTGCGACTGAAAAGAGCGAGGTTGCGTGCCGGGTTAGGCATTTGTGACATCGGTCGCCTTGCCCTTCTTTAGTGTTTTAAATAGCTTCGCTACAAGAAAAACGAAATACGCTTGCGTGAAAACTGCAAGCCAAGCAGCGGGTAGATAAGCAGCATCGGTTTCAAAGTATGACACTGCAGCCATTCCACCGATCCAAGCACCACCAGTAAATGGAATAACTGCCACTATGCATATCAGTGCGATATTGGGAATAGTCGTTCCGAGAAAAACGAGGGAATATAAGAATACCCAGAGGGCATGCTTCTTTGACAAAAGAATCGAATTGGCCATGATTTGGAGGGTATGCCTAACGTTTGACATGAGGGGCGGTGCGCGTCAGCGCGGCGTCCCACTTGAATGATGAGTTAGGGCTCATCAAACGGCGGAGCATCGGCTCGACGGTCGAACAAGGACAAGTGCTTGGCGTAGATGGCAATGGGGAAGATACCCAGCACCCCGGCACCGCCTCCCGACTGCACTACAGCAAGCTCGCCAGAAATATTCTCAAAGATTGTGACGGTGCCCCAACCGCAGCCGAAACCTGGACTATCGTGGCCACCACATTCTGTTGGGTTGCTAATTGCTATGCGTCCTGCGTTGTCTACGCGAAACCCGTCGTTGAGTTTGTACGTGCGTTCTGCAACGATAACCCCGTATTTAGTAAAGCGAGCGATGAGCAGATCGGGGGAAGCACGCCAAAGATAGGCAGTGTCGGCATTTGCAGCCGGAATATTCATAGCTTCTGCGATGGTCGCCTTGCCAATCAGTTCGCCACTAGACCGATAAGTGGCTTTGTTCCAATACGCAGCGCGTAGGTCCCCAGTTGCCCCAGACTCAGGTGCCTCCTTGAACACGCGCGAGTCAATCGAAACGCAAGCACTAATTACTGTCATGAGCAACAGTGCAACAGCTTGACGGAAAAAGCTCTGCATAAATTTGAGCCCTAACGTTGAAGGCCACCAGCACGCAGCAACTGCCGCGCAGCGGCAACCTGCTGCTGAGTGTCTGTGTGGGCCGAAAGGTTAGATTGCAAACTACTTCGACTCATTGACATAGATCTTGTATTCCTTGCCACGATCATCAAACGCCAACATATGTTTGCGCTGACGAACTGGCCATCGAAACTTTAACTCTGTGATGGCATTGAGGTCGACGTTCTGCGACATCATGTGTTTCTTAAGACCATCCCGCCAATAGCCAATTGATTTTTGAATCCGTTGGGTTGTCATGCCCTCGGGACTAAACGCTCCAGTTAGCCAATCCACTTCAATGTCATTGCCCGTGGCATGAATTTTTTCAAGCTCATCCATCACATATTCGCCGTCTACATAGTTCATGAGGCTAGTAAAGCTATGCCCGAAGTTGTGGATCGCAGAATGAATGTGTTTGTACTTCATTGCCTTCTTGCTATCTAACGTTGGCGATCAGTGGACACTAGTGGCGAACTCACTATCAAAGAACGGCAGCAGCCCTGAGCGCCGTTGGAGGTCCAATGCATCAACCAGGTAGACCGCACTTTTATGGATACACGTCAAGTTGAAGTTCAATCTTCGCACTGACGAGCTTGCCCATGAGTTCGGGAGAAAAGTTCAAACCGTAGTTTCGAGACCCGTACAGTCCAACGAAATAGTTCAGCCTCCCGCCCGTTGCAAAAAACCCGGAAAGCTCAGTGCTTTGACCCAACACTTCGGCAACTGAGCGCTCAAGAATATCCTCCAACTGCCATTGTTCAGATGAGGTTTCATCTTCCGTTACGTGCGCAGACCAGTAACTCTCCTTCCGCAGACCACCAAGCGGCGTGCCCTTCGGTGTTACCCGCTCGTCGCCCGCAGTCCATCCATGGCGGCATTTCAGGGAGAAGAGTTCAGACAGGAAAGACAGGTCGCGGCTTGGATGATTTGCGCGCAAGGAAACGCGGAATGTGTATGGGTGCATATGCGGTCTAACGTTGGAGGCTAGGCGCGGCCGAAGGCCGTCGCCTCTGGGCCGACCTGTTAAACCTAATAGCCAAAGATTGCCACAAGTGCATGGTCTGAACCTTCACGTGGCGCCACTGTCAACGACGTATCGTGCCACTGTCGCGATGCATACCAAGAGCCCAGCCAAAGCACCCCACCAAACAGCCTTAGCTCGGTGAGATTGCCCCTGCGGGTTAAGTGCACCAGGCAGCGCTGGCCCCAACCAGGGAACCAAGTTGACCCACCACTGCGCTCGCGCTTGTATCCCCTGGAACATGCAATAGAAGTGGTAAACCGAAAGGGCGACAGCGATGATGGCTCCAACGGTGGAACACAGCACGGCCAGAATGAGGACCATTTCCATAAGCGCTTTAACGTCGAAGTTCAGCGGCCGCCGAAGGCGGTCCGCTGGAACGCCGGGTTAGGTGCCAACCCAGCAAAGCGACAGCCGTAAACCCGGAAATTGCGAAGGTGACGGTTGCTACTTGATTCATGAACGGGATAATTGAGCCAATGACGCCGTAACCTTGAAATTCTTTCATTGAGTAAGGCCATGGATAGCCGTGGTCCCAGACAGCAGACCAGAAATATTTGTCAACTCCATGGCTCAATAGTGCGGTAAAGCACATGAAGCCACCGGCCATTAATTTCGCTCTCCGTTCGCCATAAAAAAACAAGATAGCGGATGCTGCGAGCAGCAAAAGAGCAGTTCCCCAATGAATGGCGAGATCCTCTTCGGCGCTGATGTTGGCCACAGCCACAAACAGCAAGAGCCCCGCGAAGACCTTGAGAACCACGAATGCTGATCTTGGCAACTTGGCACCTAACGTCGAAGCTGCCCGGCACGCAGCATGCGCCGCGAAGCGGCATCCTGCTGCTGCGTGTCCGCGCCGAGCGAAATGTTATGCCAGCTCATATTCGAACTCGTAACAATGCTTCCCATCTTCAATTTTGATAGCCATCTTGCCCGCCAGACTAGACAGTTCGCCAGAACCTGAGTTCGGCACAACCTCAAGAACAAGTCGATCGCTACCTTGGTTCATTGTGCCGAAGTGCTGCAGCACGAAGCTACCATTTTTTCCGGACAAAACACCAGTAACTTGCTCGATGGCTACATAACCAGCTGACCCCTTCACTGTAGTCATGGCGCTTAGCATCTCGCCCTTGCTTGTTGCTTCAAGTGCGCCCTTGAACTGTTTATCGATGGACATTCGCCCAAGGTTGACTCCATCGAGTCCTTGAGCGTAAAAGTCCAAAGGACTCAACTTAACTTCAAAATTTCCAGTAACTTTCATAATTCACTTTCTTTGGGCATAACGTTGGCGCTGTCCGGCACGCAGCCACTGCCGCGAAGCGGCATTCTGCGGCTTCGTGTCCGCGCCGAGCAATAGGTTAAATGCCGCCATTGGCATAGCGCCATCATTTTGGATAAAAAACAAGCGCACTTCCTTCGCGAAGAGCCTCTTCGTAGAACCCAGCGAAACCTTTGAATTGAAGTGTGTTGAGAACCTCGACTTGAAGAGGACCATAGCCAGAAAATTCAACTTCCGCAAACCCGTACTTTACGCATTCAGCATGGGCCGCTTCTGAGAGTTGTTCGTCGGTTGGTTGGGCGAGGAACAACATGCACTTGTGTGAGGCGCCAAGCTCGGGATGTTGATACTGATATTCAGCATCGCCCTTAAAGGTGCCGTGAAAGCCATAAATTGCAACGATTGGCATAAGGGATTTAACGTAATGTATAGAGCAAAACCTGCTCTATAACCTGGGCGCTGCTCGATAAACTGGACATGAAAATCTCCTGGAAGTGGCTTGCAGAGGATGTTTCCAGTCACTATACTGTACAAACATCCAGGTATAAAAATTATATGAAACCCGGCACCCCTGCATTGCACTCATCGCGTTTGTTAGACCAGCTGCGCGAGCGTATTCGTTACATGCACTATAGCCTCAGTACCGAAAAGGTTTACGTGTATTGGGTGCGCTTCTTTGTGCGCTGGTCTGCCCAGGGTGGGAGCATGCGGCATCC
>CANFNO010000049.1 GCA_947447845.1 Burkholderiales bacterium
CCCAGCTTACCGTCACGGGCTTTGACGCCGAATTCGGCAATCTTCTTCTCGATCTCGGCAAAGCTCATTTGGTCAGCGTTGCGCAGAATCGGCACCACTAGGCCACGCGGCGAACCGACAGCGATACCGATGTCGAAGTAGCCGTGGTAGACGATGTCGTTGCCGTCCACCGACGCATTCAGCACCGGGAATTTCTTCAGCGCGTGCACTGCGGCTTTGACGAAGAAGCTCATGAAGCCCAGCTTGCAGCCGTGTTCTTTCTCGAACTTGTCCTGCATGCGCTTGCGCATGTCCATGACCGGAGCCATGTTGATTTCGTTGAAAGTGGTCAGGATGGCGTTGGTGGATTGCGACTGCAGCAGACGCTCGGCCACGCGGGCGCGCAGACGTGTCATGGGCACGCGCTGTTCCGGACGATCACCAAGGCTCGGCGCCTTAGGAGCGGCCACTTGTGGCAGCGCCTTGGTCGGCACGCCGGTGGGGATGACAGCGGCGGTGGATTGCACACCACCTGCCACAGCGGCCAGCACATCACCCTTGGTGACACGGCCGTCCTTGCCTGTGCCTCCGACCGAGCCGGAGGCCAGGTTGTTGTCAGCCATCAGCTTAGCGGCAGCGGGCATAGCGACACCGGCCTTGCTGTTACTGACGGCAGCGGCAGCGGATGGAGCTGCGGCAGGGGCTGCCGCGGGGGCAGCTGCTGCAGCAACGGGAGCCGCAGCGGCGCCGACCTTGCCGTCGGTGTCGATGCGTGCGATCAGTTGTTCGGCAGCGACTGTGGAACCGTCGGCCTGGATGATTTCCATCAGCACTCCGGAGGCCGGCGCCGGTACTTCCATCACCACCTTGTCGGTCTCGATTTCGATCAGGGTTTCATCGACAGTGACCAGGTCACCGACTTTTTTCTTCCACTGCAACAGGGTCGCTTCGGCAACCGATTCGGACAGCTGGGGAACTTTAACTTCTACGATAGCCATATCAATTCTTTCGGTGTTTATTTGGTGAGCACAAAGCCCTTGAGCTTGGCGAATGCGCCTTCAACCAGCGCCTTTTGTTGTTCCTGATGCAAGTGTGCGTAACCCACTGCAGGCGAAGCAGAAGCAGCGCGGCCGGAGTAACCCAGACGCTGACCTTCGATCATGTTCTCGTGCAGATAGTGCTGCACGAAGAACCAGGCGCCCTGGTTTTGTGGCTCGTCCTGACACCACACCACATCCACTACATGGGGGTACTTCTTCAATTCGGTAGAGAAGGCCTTGTGCGGGAAGGGATAGAGTTGTTCAACACGAATGATGGCAACGTCGTCCAGACCCTTTTCTTCGCGCTTCTTGACCAAGTCGTAATAGACCTTGCCTGAGCAGGCCACCAGGCGCTTGACCTTGTCGGCCTTGATATCTTTTTGCTCGGGGATGATCGTCTGGAAGCTGCCCTTGGTGAACTCGGACAACGGCGAAGTGGCGTCCTTGTTACGCAGCAGCGACTTGGGCGTCATGATGACCAGTGGCTTGCGCAGGTTGCGCACCATCTGGCGGCGCAGCACGTGGAAGATCTGGCTGGCGGTGGTGGGCTGCACGATCTGCATATTGGTGTCTGCCGCCAATTGCATGAAGCGCTCCAGACGCGCCGAGCTGTGCTCAGGGCCTTGACCTTCATAGCCATGCGGCAGCATCAAGGTGATGCCGTTCACGCGGCCCCACTTCACTTCGCCGGAAGCGATGAACTGGTCGATCACCACTTGGGCGCCGTTGGCAAAGTCGCCGAACTGGGCTTCCCAGATCACAAGGGTGTTCGGGTCGTTCGACGCGTAACCGTATTCGAAGGCCAGCACGGCCTCTTCGGACAGGATGGAATCGATCACCACAAAAGGTGCCTGACCGTCTGCCGCATGCGACAGCGGCACATAGGTGCCGGTGTCCCACTTTTCGCGGTTCTGATCATGGATCACGGCGTGGCGGTGGGTAAAGGTGCCGCGTCCGCAGTCTTCACCTGAAAGGCGCACCGGGTAGCCGCTGGCCACCAACGAAGCAAAAGCCATGGACTCGCCCATGCCCCAGTCCACCGGCGTGTCGCCGCGGCCCATGGCTGCACGGTCGTCATACACCTTCTTCACCAGGTTATGCGCAGTAACGCTTGCAGGAATGGTGGTGATGCGTTCGGCCAAGCGTTTCCACTCGGCCATGGGCACTGCAGTGTCACCGGCATCGGTCCACTTCTTGCCCAGGAACGGAGCCCAGTCCACAGCAAACTTGCTCTTGAAGTTGGTCAGCACCGGGTCGGCCGTGTGCTTGCCAGCATCCATGGCTGAACGATAGGCCTTTGCCATATCGTCACCCAGGGTCTCACCCAGGCCTTGCGAGGTCAGACGGTCGGCGTAGAGCTTGCGCGTGCCGGGATGCTGGGCAATCTTCTTGTACATCAGCGGCTGGGTCAGTGCAGGCGTGTCCTGCTCGTTGTGACCAAGTTTGCGGAAGCAGATGATGTCGAGCACCACGTCCTTCTGGAAGGTCATGCGGTATTCGAGGGCCAACTGGGTCGCCAGCACCACGGCTTCGGGATCGTCCGCATTGACGTGCAGTACCGGCGCTTCAACCATCTTGACGATGTCGGTGCAATACACGGATGAGCGCATGTCGCGCGGATCCGAAGTGGTGAAACCGATCTGGTTATTGATGATGATGTGCACCGTGCCGCCAGTGGTGTAGCCACGGGTCTGTGCCAGTGCCAGGGTTTCCTGGTTCACACCCTGACCACCAAAGGCCGAGTCTCCGTGCACCAGCACGGGAAGCACTTGCGCACCTTTGGTATCACCACGGCGGTCCATACGCGCGCGTACCGAACCTTCAACCACAGGGTTGACAATTTCAAGGTGCGAGGGGTTGAAGGCCAGCGACAGGTGAACCGGGCCACCAGATGTAGATAAGTCGGAGCTGAAGCCTTGGTGATACTTCACGTCACCGGCGGGCAGATCTTCCGGAGCGGTGTGGTCAAACTCGGCAAACAAATCCTTGGGCATCTTGCCCATGGTGTTCACCAGCACGTTCAGACGGCCACGGTGGGCCATGCCGATCACGACTTCCTGCACACCCTTGGCACCAGCTTGCTGGATCAACTCATCCATGGCAGCGATAAAACTTTCGCCGCCTTCGAGCGAGAAGCGTTTCTGGCCCACAAATTTCGTGTGGAGGAAACGCTCCAGCCCTTCTGCAGCGGTCAGGCGCTCCAGAATGGCTTTCTTCTTTTCAGAAGTGAAGTTGGGCTTGCTGCGGATCGACTCCAGCTTTTGCTGCCACCAGCGCTTTTCCGTCTGGTCGGTGGTGTACATGTACTCGGCGCCCAGGGTGCCGCAGTAGGTTTCGCGCAGCGCGTTGAGCAACTCGCGCAACGACATGCTGTTCTTGCCGAAGAAGGTGTTGCTGGTGTCGAACACGGTTTCCTGGTCGGCGTCGGTGAAGCCGTAGTAAGCCGGGTCCAGATCAACAATGACCGGGCGCTCTGTGCGCTTGAGCGGGTCCAGATCAGCCCAGCGCTGACCGACATTGCGGTAAGCGGCAATCAGTTGCTGTGCAGCAGTTCGCTTGCGGCCCATTTCGGCGTCGGCACTGGCCATGACGACCTTGGTACCGCCAGCCTTGGCACGTTCAGCAAAGGCATTGATGACGGGCATGTGTGGCACGTCTTTGGCATTGGAGCCATCCACTGCGGGCACATGGCTCAGCGCATCGAAATATTCACGCCAGGAATCGGGGACGCTACCGGGGTTGGCCAGGTAGTTTTCATACATCTCTTCGACGTAGGGGGCGTTGCCACCAAACAGGTAGGTATTACCTTGATACGCCTGGTAAACAGACGACACGTTATCACTCATATTGCGCTGACCTCCGTTCCCCTTCAGGGAACATTAGCTGGTTAAAGCTAGTTGATTAACCTCCCGCGACACGGCTGAACCGATTGGCGGATGCGACTGTGGCATTGGAAGGACCTTCGTTGCGGGTTGGATTGTGCCATCGAATTGGGTGCTTCGATGGCACTAATCGCTATTTGGACTAACGACTGACAGCTAGCTGACCACCGAGTCCTTAATCTGCTGCAAAGCCGCCGGATCTTCCATGGTAGTCAGATCGCCAGGGTCACGTCCCTCGCACACGGCCTGGATAGCACGGCGCAGCAATTTGCCGCTGCGCGTCTTGGGCAAGACCTGCACAAAACGCACACGGGCCGGGCGGGCTACTGCGCCCAATTGATCATCCACCACTTTCATGATGGCGGCTTCGGTCTTCTTCACATCGGCCTCGGTAGAGGCGACGCTAGGATCTTTAAGGACCACGAAGGCCACGGCAACCTGACCCTTGAGCTGGTCTGCCACACCAACCACGGCCACCTCAGCCACATTGGCGTGGCTGCTGATGCTCTCTTCGATTTCGCGGGTGCCCAGGCGGTGACCCGCCACGTTGATCACGTCGTCGGTGCGTCCCAGGATAAAGAAGTAACCGTCCTTGTCTTTCACGCCCCAGTCAAAGGTGCTGTACATGACACGGTTGTGAATACTGGACCAATAGGTTTTGACAAAACGCTCGTCGTCGCCCCAGATGGTCTGCAGGCAACCGGGCGGCAATGGGCCTTCTACGGCAATAACACCCTTCTTGTCGGCTTCATTGATTTCTTCACCCGTGGTCTCATCGATCAGACGCACGTCATAGCCGTAAACCGCCTTACCGGGCGAACCAAACTTGGTCGGTGCTTTTTCCACACCGTTGCATATGGCCATGATGGGCCAACCGGTTTCGGTCTGCCAATAGTTGTCGATGATCGGTTTATTGATAGCACCTGAAATCCAGGTAGCGGTGGGCTCGTCCAACGGCTCACCGGCCAGGAACAAAGCCTTCAGGCTGGACAAGTCGTACTTGGTGAGGAAAGACTCATCCTGCTTCTTGAGCACGCGGGCAGCAGTCGGAGCGCTGAACATGACGCTGACTTGGTACTTCTCGACCAGTTTCCACCAGATACCGGCGTCCGGACGAATCGGCAAGCCTTCATACATGATGGTGGCCATACCGGCAATCAGCGGGCCATAGATGATGTAGCTGTGGCCCACCACCCAACCGATGTCGGAGGTGGAGAAATAGGTCTCGCCCGGGTTACCCATGTAAATGTGCTTCATGGACGCTGCCAGCGCCACAGCGTAACCGGCGGTATCGCGCTGCACACCCTTGGGCTTGCCGGTGGTGCCGCTGGTGTACAAGATATAGCTGGGGTGGTTGGAGGCAACCCATTCACAGGGCACCACATCGTCCATGTGGGCTGCGCGTAGTGTGGCGTAGTCTTCGTCACGACCAGCGGTCTTGGGGAACTCGGCCAGACCGCGATTCACCATCAGCACCTTGGCGGGCTTGTGGGTGCTCAGGGAAATGGCGTCATCCAGCAAGTTTTTGTAGGGAACCACTTTGCCACCGCGCATACCGGCGTCAGAGCTGATGATGGCCGTGGGCTTGGCATCTTCGATGCGGCTGGCCAGGCTGTGGCTGGCAAAACCGCCAAACACAACCGAGTGAATGGCGCCAATGCGGGCGCAGGCCAGCATGGCAAAACAGGCCTCTGCCACCATAGGCATGTAAATCAATACCCGGTCGCCTTTACCTACGCCCAGGCTTTTGAGGATGGCCGCCATGCGCTGCACTTCGGCGTGCAGTTCTCTAAAGCTGTAAGCGTGCTCAGTATCCGTCTCGGTGGAAACAAAAATCAGTGCGTTCTGGTCCGGGCGGGTGGCCAGATGACGATCCACCGCGTTGTAGCAAAGATTGGTCTCTCCACCGACAAACCAGTTGGCAAATGGCGGCTTGCTGTAGTCGCACACTTGACTATAGGGCTTGTGCCAGTCGATCAACTGGGCCTGCTCGGTCCAGAAGCCGTCACGGTCTTCGATGGATCTGCGATGAAAGTCAGCGTAAGAAGTCATTGTGCGGGTCTCCAAAACCTAGTTATCGGTGCATCAAACTGAATTCATAATTAGGAATCAAGCAACTTGCTGCAAGCTGACTTTTTTTGGGTAGAAGTGGGTTCGACACCCCCCTGACCAGCACGCCAGCCTTTTGATAATGGCTAATTCGCGTGCGTCACATGCATCAAAAAGACGCGTTCGTCATCGGAAACTTCGGCCTCCTTAGGCATCGAAGGCATCAGCGCAGCGAGGTCACGCGCATAGGCAGTGGCTTGCTGATTGACGCTGCAGTTCTCGCAATCCTTGCTGCGCTGCTGGCCGGGACTTCCCGTAGGCAGTTGAAGCGTGAATGACTCGATTGCATTTGACTGGGAAGATTCATCACCGTCTATCCCGTTTACTTTTAACTGTCCGCCGTGCAACTCCACAATGCGGCGAGCCAAGGGAATGCGAATGGACGATAACAAACGCATAACCGGGTCTTTGGCAGCCTCTGGCTTCACAGGCACGGCGCCGCTAACGTCAGAAATACTGGAGGGTCGGGCCGTAAGCACCAAAAAGCCTCCGTTCTGTCGAACATTAATTGCAATATGGCTGCGCCTGGGAGCACCTTGCTCCAGGCATTGAAGCAATGCTAAAAATGCGCACTGAATCCAGTTTGTGCTGCCGTAGACCGACCCGACCTCAATGGCCGGACCCGGAGCAGTTGCGTCAATGTAGTAGTCACAGTGCCGCAAATTGATTGATGCAATGGCATCTTTCAGCAACGCGACCACTGAAAGACGTTCACCAGGAAACATCGTGCCCACCTGGGCAATGAGCGACAACTCCTCCATTGCCACAAACAGGCTTCGAAGATGTTGCGCATGCTCCCGCGCCAATGCGGTTTCCGTAACGCTCTTGGGATCCTTGATGGCACCGAGGTACTGAATTAACTGGTTTAGTTGGTGGCGAATTTCATCGCCTACGAGATGCGATATACCTTGGCGCTGCCAGGCACCTTGTTTGTCCTGTTGGCTGTCATGAACAGGTGTGAACAACAATGCAAAGCCATCCTTGCCATCGCTGCACAACATGACATCCGCGGCCTGTGTTTGGCCATCGGCCTTGGGATAGAGATCGATGAGAAATGGGGTCTTGCTGCCGTCCCGCACGGCCTGTGAAACGATAGCGCTGATTTTGTCTGCTGCCTTGACGCAAGACTTTAGCCACGGCTTGGCCGCGCGGTTGAAATCAGTGATCTGACCATACCGGTCCAACAAGACGACGCCCTCGGCCAATTTTTCAAGCGTGTCGGTATCGAAATTCAAAAACATGGTGCTGTCCTCTCTGCCTATAAAGGCACGTTGCACCATTCAAATATAACAATAATTGAAAAAATTCTCTAAATTTATCCAACGGACTTTTGACAAACCGCAAACGGGATGCGGATAAGTAGCGATCACCTTTCACGCACTTGCGCGATCAGCTCAGACGCCAGGGTTTCTAAGCGGCGCACGCAGGGGCAGCTGCTCGAGACTGATTTCGCCAATGGCGTCCGCCAGGTCATTCTGATTCAGTGCATTCATATCCGAGCCGTCAGTGTCATCGCTATTCGTTAGGCGCACCGCCTGAACTTCGACGCAACGTTCGTAAATATTGCGAACGAAGCGGCCGTTGGATCTGGTTTGCCCTGCATTGACCATTCTTTGTAATCTGCCAAGCAAGAACTCGCGCGCCACTTTGTCGAGTACGTATTCCGACTCCCGGCAAAATGATTCGAATATCTCGACCAACTCTTCGGCCTGATAGTCTTCAAATTCGATGTAGTGATTGAAGCGCGAGCGCAATCCGGGATTGCTCTCAATAAATGCATTCATTGGCTCGGTGTAGCCCGCCACGATAACCACCATATCTTCGCGATAGTCCTCCATCGCCTTAAGCAAGGTGTCTATAACCTCACGTCCGAAATCATTTTCACTTTCACCCTGCACGAGCGCATAGGCCTCGTCAATGAACAGGACTCCACCGCGTGCTGATTCCACGACTTCACGGGTCTTGACTGCGGACTGACCGACATAGCCTGCAACTAGGACAGATCTGTCAACCTCAACAATATGGTTGGAAGGAATAATCCCCAGACTGAAATACAGGTCAGCCACAATGCGAGCGACCACCGTCTTGCCGGTGCCCGGGTTGCCCGTAAACACCAGATGCTGGGAAAAGCCACTCACCACCTTAAAGCCAGCCTTTTCCCGGGCACGCTGAATGTGCACGAAGTCAAACAAGCGCTGTATCTGCTTTTTCACCGTGGCCAGGCCTATTAGCTTGTTAAGTCGGGCCACAACCTGCTCATAGTTGTTGCTCAAGCCAGTGGCTGCAGGCAGTGATTCCCCCAAAGCTTGCTCGACATCGACCAGAAGAATTTCCTGCAGATCCGCGACGGAGGCATTGGCAAGGCCATAAACACGTTGGGCTTGCGCCTCAATCATTTTTTCGAAAATATTACGCACATAGCGCGCATTGCCAAAGCGCTCGCGCTGAGCCTGAATTTCGCGTCCAAAGATGGACAACAGCCCCGGGTGCGTGGCTTCGCTCAATGAATATGAGTGCTCGTCAAAAAAGTTCAGCAGTATCTTTAGCAGTTCGGCCGGTACATAGTCCGGAAAACGAATGTAGCGATTGAAGCGCGAAGACAGTCCCGGGTTGGCCTTGATGAAAGACTCCATCTCGCCGGTATAGCCGGCCACAATGACCACAAGGTCGTCGCGGTGGTCTTCCATCATCTTGAGCAGTGTCTCGATGGCCTCAATGCCGAAATCCTGCCCGCCCCCCTTGCGCGTCAAGGCATAGGCCTCGTCGATGAACAAAATGCCCCCTAACGCAGTTTCCACAACGGACTTGGTTTTCAGGGCTGTTTGGCCGATATAGGGAGCCACCAGGCCCGAACGATCGGTCTCTACTATCTTTTCAGTTTTCAGGATGCCCAAGCGCTGGTATAGCCCCGCGATGATCCGGGCAATGGTGGTCTTTCCGGTTCCCGGGTTACCCATGAAAACCAGGTGCCGCGAAGGCCACTTGGGCACTCGCAATCCCTCTTGGGCACGCAACTTTTGAACATGGATATAACTCGCCTGGCGGAACACTTCTTGGCGCACTACGTCGAGGCCGACGAGACCCGCAAAGGCACTTTCCAAATACTCAGTTACAGACTGATCCGCCGATACCGGATGTTCTGTCAACGGCCTGAAAATATGTTCACCCTTGTGGACACTGCCCTGCTCGGCTTTGCGTGGTTTCTGGTGAGGAATTTTTTCTGAGTGTTTGTCGCCTAAACGGGACAGGTGCAACTTGGCCTCGGTGTATTCCTGATTCGCCGCCTTTTCATACAACTGACGTGCCTGATTCAGGTCTTGCTCCACGCCCCACCCATTCTCATAGAGCCAGCCTAAGTTACTACAGGCCTCGGCATATTCTTTGGCGACAGCCAAGCGATTCCAGTAGACGCTTTGCGTGTAATCGACCGCAACACCCAGGCCCTGTTCATAAATCAAACCAAGGGCGCATTGGGCTTCAGGCATACCCTGTGTGGCGGCCAAGATGTACCAGCGCAAAGCTTCCTTTGGGTCTATAGGCACACCCCTGCCATTGGCGTAGGCTAAAGCGAGGTTGTACTGCGCTAGATAGTCACCCTGTTCCGCAGAAAGCCGAAACCAGCGAGTGCCTTCGCTCGCATCACTGGCCAAACTAGATCCGGTCGCATAGTGATAGCCCAATTGCCTCTGGGACGGCGCATCACCTGCGTCCGCTGCTTTGCGCAGCCAGCGAATGCCCTCGGCTTCATTCTTGTCTACGCCACGCCCGTTCAAATACTCAAAGGCAAGATAACGCTGGGCTTCGACATAGCCTTTCTCGGCGGCGAGCGTAAACCAATGCACTGCCGCCTTGTCATTCTTTGAGACGCCAAGGCCACGCGCATAACGCTGCCCGAGGGTGAACTGCGCTTGCGCATCAGGGCCCACAGACACGCCGCCTTCGGCCAACTTGCGTAATTCATCTACAGGAATGGCCCTGTAATTGGTCTTGGGCATGGCACTATTTAATCAATCCTTGAATCTGCTTAAAGGCAGAGTGCTCGGCGCTTCGCAGCCACTCAAACGCAACCATTTCTGTGGTGACCAGTTCCACGCCAGCGCCTGCCAGTCTGTCAAAAGCAGCATCGCGGTTGCGTTCAGTGCGTGAACTGCATGCGTCAGTGACGACCCAGACATCGAATTCGTCTTCCAACAAGTCCAATGCGGTTTGTAAAAGGCAAACATGCGCCTCACAACCGGCAAGCACAATGGTGTCCCGCTCTTCGCCTGCGGATGCCTTTTGCAGGTGCTTGGGCAAACTGCGTGCATTGCCTTGCACCGGCTTAGGTGGCGGGCGCAACATATCTCCCAAGCC
>CANFNO010000050.1 GCA_947447845.1 Burkholderiales bacterium
ATCGCAGCGCATCATCGCGGGCGAGGGCGAAATTTATGTGGCTGGTGGCGTGGAATCCATCTCCTGCGTGCAGCAGGAAATGAACCAGCACATGCTGGCTGACCCCTGGCTGGTCAAGAACAAGCCCGAGATTTACTGGAACATGCTGCAAACCGCCGAAAACGTGGCCACGCGTTACGGCATTGGCCGCGATGCCATGGACGAATACGGTGCGGCCAGCCAACAGCGCGCTGCAGCGGCTCTAGAGGCAGGCCTGTTCAAGGACGAGATTGCCCCGATCACCGTGACCATGGGCGTGGCCGACAAGGTCATGGGCCTGATGACCAAAAAGGTCACCGTGGAGAACGACGAAGGCATACGCGCTGGCACAACCGTCGATGCAATCAGCGGCCTGCGCTCGGCTCTGCCCGGCGGCCTGATTACTGCTGGCAATGCCAGCCAGTTCTCGGATGGCGGCGGCGCTTGCGTGGTGATGGACGAATCCCTGGCTGAGAAGAAAGGCCTGAAGCCACTGGGCCGATTCCTGGGCTTTGCGGTGGCCGGTTGCGAGCCGGACGAAATGGGCATCGGGCCGGTGTTTGCCATTCCCAAGGTGTTGAAACGTCTGGGTCTGACCGTGAACGACATTGACCTGTGGGAACTGAACGAAGCCTTTGCGGTGCAAGTGCTGTATTGCCGCGACAAACTGGGCATTCCAGCTGACCGACTGAATGTGAACGGCGGTGCGATTGCCGTGGGCCATCCCTATGGCGTTTCCGGCCAGCGCCTGACCGGCCACGCGCTGATTGAGGGCAAACGGCGTGGCGCCAAGCGTGTTTGCGTAACGATGTGCATCGGTGGTGGCATGGGCGCGGCCGGCATCTTTGAAGTCTTATAGGCCAACCCTTGTGGTGCAATGGCGGTATTCGAGCTTTCTGAACTGGGTTTTTGATGTCCTTTTTTAACAAATACAACGGCACATCCAACGCGCGCCTGCTGCGCATGGAGCGCGTCATTTGGATACTGATTTATGGTGGTCTGCTGACCCTGGTGCTGGCCTGGTTTACCGAGAACACGCAGGCGACCAATGCCACAGGCTTGTATGCCGTGGGAGGAGTGGCTTTGGTTATCGGCCTGGCGGTGTTTTATCTGCGTTCGCTGCATAAGGAAGAGTAGGGCACCCGACCATGACCGCACGCACCGTACAACAACTGTTTGACCTCACCGGAAAGACCGCTTTGGTCACGGGCGGCTCGCGCGGCCTGGGCCTGCAAATGGCGTATGCCTTGGGCGAGGCAGGTGCCAAAGTGATGATCAGCTCGCGTAAGGCAGAAGACCTGGAGCAGGCCGTGGCCGAGTTGCAGGACGCAGGCATTGACGCCCGCTGGATAGCCGCAGACTGCGCCAAAGAGGCCGACATCGAGCGCCTGGCCGTCGAGACTTTGCACCGCATGGGCGACGTGGATATCTTGGTGAACAACGCCGGTGCCAGTTGGGGCGCACCGGCCGAAGATCACCCGCTGGCGGCTTGGGACAAGGTCATGAACCTCAATGTGCGCGGCTACTTTTTGCTAAGTCAGGCCATTGCCAAGAAAAGCATGATTGCAAGGCGCAGCGGGCGCATCATCAATATCGCTTCGATTGCCGGGCTCAACGGCAACCCGAGCGGCATGAAGACCATTGCCTACAACACCTCCAAGGGCGCGGTGATCAACTTCACGCGGGCGCTCGGTGCCGAATGGGGCGCCCACAACATCACAGTGAACGCCATTTGTCCGGGGTTTTTCCCGAGCCGGATGACAGCCGCCACCATAAAAGCCCTGGGTGAAGATCAGCTAGCTGCTGCCACACCACTCAAACGGCTGGGAGACGACGAAGACCTTAAAGGCGTGTGCCTGCTGTTTGCATCGGATGCTGGCAAACACATCACCGGTCAATGGCTTGCCGTGGACGGCGGCGTCAGCGCGGTTATTGGGTAGATATGGCCCCCACGCTTGTCACTTCGTGTACTGCGCTGCCCCCCGAGGGGGCAGTGCCTTGCTTGGGGCGGCCCGGCGCGCGGCTATGACTGATTCAACTCTGAGCTTCGGCGTAGAGATCCCTTTCGTCAACCTGCTGGGTTTCGAGCTGACGCTGTTTGAGGGTGGACGCTCCGAAGTGCGTTTGCCACCCAAACTGGAACACCTGAATTCTTTTGCCGTCACCCACGGCGGCGTGTTGATGACGCTATTGGATGTGACCATGGCCAGTGCTGCACGCAGCGTCTGCCCCGAGTTGGGTGTGGTCACCATCGAGATGAAGACCAGCTTCATGCGCCCGGCCATGCAAAGCGACCATGGCCCTCTGGTAGCCAAAGGTGAGTTGATGCACCGTACCGCTACCATGGCCTTTACCCAGGCCACCGTGTATGACGGTCGTGGCCATGCCTGCGCTTATGCCACCGGCACCTTCAAATACCTCAAGCGCCTGGCCACCGGCAGCCGCAGCGTGCATTCCGTGCAAATCCCCACGGACTAGCCTGTGCAGGAGAAGCCCATGACGCAAACCCGGGGCGAAGAATTCAAGGACGATGTGCGCAAACCTGGCGCACGCAACTCCGATACTCGCCGTCAACTCACTCCGGAAGAAATGCTACCGCTGACCGCTCTGTCGACTGGACGCTCGGTGCTGGCCATTTCTCAAACCGTGGTCCAAATTGCCACTGGCATGGCCTTGTGCTGGCTTACCTGGCCAAGCCTGTGGTTCCTGGTCGGGGTGGTGCTGATCGGCGTGGCACAACATGGTCTGTTTATCCTGGCGCACGACGCCTCGCACTACCGCTTGTTCGCGCACCGGGGCGTGAATGATGTGGTGGGGCGTTTCATCGGCATGTGCAGCGGGATCTCGATGTGCACTTACCGTGTGACGCACCGCTTGCACCACAACCACTTGTATGCAAAAGAGGACCCGGACACCGCCATTCACGGGGGCTACCCGCGTGGGCGGGCTTACCTGTGGCGCAAGTTGCTGGAAGACCTGTGCGGCCTGAATGCCTGGAAGACCTTTGCCTACTTCTTTGGCGCACCGGCCATCAATGAGGCGACCGGTAACTTGATTCGGCCTCTGGACGACACCGCACCGCATTTGCGCGCCGCTGCCCGGCAGGACCGCTGGCTGGTGGTTGCCTTTCATGTGATGGCGCCTTTGCTTGCGTGGGCCTTGGGCGGCATGCCGGGTCTGGCTTGGTACGCCGCACTCTGGGTGCTGCCACTGGTGACCGTGCTGCAGCCAATTCTGCGACTGCGGGCCATTTGCGAGCACGGTGCGGTGACTGATTTGTCGTCCGCGCTGACTGCTTCGCGCAGCAACCGCACAAACGGCAATCTGGTGAACTGGCTGGGCCGTTTTTTTCTGTTTCCGCACCATGTGAACTACCACCTGGAACACCATCTGTGCCCGGCCGTGCCGCACTACCGGCTACCGGCCTTGCATCGCTTATTAATGGAAAAAGGTGCCTTGGATGGCGCTGAAGTGCGCGACTTGTCCAGCACCCTGCAACTTATTTTTGCCCCCAGGAGACCTCGTGAACACTGATACCCCGGACATCGTCCTGCACCATTACCCTATGTCGCCTTTCGCCGAGAAGGTGCGCACCGTGTTGGGCTTTAAGCAACTGGCCTGGAAGTCCGTCGTCATCCCGGCCGTCATGCCAAAGCCTGACGTGGTGGCGCTGACGGGCGGCTATCGCAAGACACCCATCCTGCAAATCGGGCGTGATGTGTACTGCGACACCGCTCTAATCTGCGATGTGCTGGAGCACTTGAAACCTACGCCCGCGCTCTACCCGGCAGAGCAAAAAGGCCTGGCACGCACACTCGCGCAATGGGCCGACACCACCCTGTTTTGGGCTGCCATGGCGTATAGCTTTCAGCCCAAAGGCGCAGCGGCTGTCTTTGCCGATGCCGCACCCGAGGCGGCACAAGCCTTTGGTGCCGATCGTGCAGCGATGCGCGGTGGCGCGCCACGGCAGTTTCCGGGTGACGCCGCAGCGGCCTACAAATCGTATTTGCGCCGTCTGGCCGACATGCTGGACTCGCAGGACTACCTGCTCGGCGAAGGCCCGTGCATCGCAGACTTTGCCGCCTACCACCCGCTGTGGTTCACGCGCACGCAAGTACCGGTGCTGGCCGACATTCTGAGTTCCACGCCGGCCGTGCTGGCCTGGATGGACCGCATTCAAGGTTTCGGGCACGGCAACATCCAAAAGTTCAGCTCTGGCGAGGCCATTGCTTTGTGTGCCGCATCAACGCAAGGTTTTGCCCTGCACGACTCGCGTTTTCAGGACGAGCACGGTATCCCGCTGGGTAGTCAGGTCACCATAGCCGCCGAAAGCTTTGGCACCGAGACCACGCAGGGCGAACTGATTGGTGCCAGCCGCACGCGCTACACCTTGCAACGCCAGGACGAACGGGCAGGGACAGTGTTGGTGCATTTCCCGCGCATCGGCTATGTATTGAAAAAGGTGGCTGCGTGAGTTGGAACTTTGCCGGCAAGACGGCCGTACTGACGGGTGCTGGCTCCGGCTTTGGGCTGGAATGCGCGCGCATCGGTGCGCGGCTTGGCATGAATCTGGTGCTGGCCGATGTGCAGCAGGACGCGCTGGACCGTGCAGCAAGCGAGCAAATGGCTGCGGGTGCACCGGTGCTTGCCATGCGCGTGGATGTATCCAAGGCCGCCGATGTGGAGGCGTTGGGTGCCGCCACCCTGGCACGCTTCGGCGCACCGCATTTGGTCTTCAACAACGCCGGAGTCGGCAGCGGCGGGCTGGTCTGGGAAAACACGGCACAGGATTGGGAGTGGGTGTTCGGCGTCAACGTGATGGGCGTTGCCCACGGCGTGCGCGTGTTCACGCCGATGATGCTGGCGGCCGCAGCGCAAGACCCTGAGTGGCGCGGCCATATCGTCAACACGGCCAGCATGGCTGGCTTGGTGAACCCGCCCAATATGGGTGTGTACAACGCCAGCAAGCATGCGGTGGTGGCACTCTCCGAAACCTTGTACCAAGACCTTACGTTGGTCACCGAGCAAATCAGCGCCAGCGTACTGTGCCCCTACTTTGTGCCCACCGGCATCGCCATGAGCCACCGCAACCGTCCTAAGGTCGAAACCCTGAGGGCGACCAAACCCAGCAAGAGCCAGATGATTGCCCACGCCATGCTGAACAAGGCCGTGGATGGCGGCCGGGTATCTGCAGCAGAGGTGTCACAGCGTGTGTTTGATGCGGTGTCGGCGCGACAGTTTTATATATATAGCCACCCGGAGGCACTGGCCGGCGTGCAGACGCGCATGGAGGATGTGCTGCAAGGGCGCAATCCGACAGACCCTTTTGCGCATAAGCCTGTATTGGGTGTGGAACTCAGAAAGGCATTGCGCGGCGAGTAGTGCGGCAATGTATTTGGCTGCTTTTTGTATCCAAATATAGTCCTTGAATAGTCAATATATATATGTTTTCACTTGCATAGGTCGGCTGTCTCAATTTGAGAAAGCATGAGTCGACGTGTTCCAAACTGAGGGTTTTTCCTAGCGAGATAACGAGGGCTATGAAAAACAATCCGCAATGATTCCTGTTCATCAAATTCGATGGAGACCTATTCAATGCAGATTTCACTCAAGATTAATGGCAAGGACACGTCCCTCGACGTTGCACCCAATACGCTGCTGGTTCAGCTCATACGCGACCACCTCCAGCTAACCGGCACCCATGTCGGATGCGACACCGCGCAGTGCGGTGCTTGCACCGTCATGAAGGACGGTCATGCGGTCAAGTCGTGCAATATTCTGGCTGCGCAGGCGCAAGGCTCAGAAGTCACCACCATCGAAGGGTTGGCTAAACCCGATGGCACCTTGCATCCGATGCAGGCTGCGTTTAAGGAGTGCCATGGACTGCAATGCGGCTTCTGCACGCCCGGCATGGTGATGAGTTCTGTGGATCTGTGTAACAAACATCCGAAGGCCAGTGCCACAGAGATTCGCGAATTGCTGGAAGGCAATCTTTGCCGCTGCACCGGTTATCAAAACATCATCAAGTCAGTGCAGCTTGGCCAAGCTGCCATGGCAGCAGGCAACTAAGGGGAACCGACATGGGTGCATCAGACTTTTCCAAACTTCCCCACATCGGCGAGTCGGTTCGGCGCAAAGAAGACTACCGCTTCCTCACTGGCTCCGGCCAGTACACCGACGACATCACCATGCAGGCGCAAAGCTATGCCGTGTTTGTGCGTAGTCCCTATGCGCACGCCGTTGTCAATAGCATTGATACCAGCGCGGCCGAAGCGATGCCGGGGGTTATCAAGATCTTTGTGGGCACCGATCTCGAAGGCAAGATGGGTGGCTTGCCCTGTGGTTGGCTCATCAAGAACCCGGATGGCTCGCCGATGAAAGAACCGCCCCATCCGGTACTTGCCTTGGGCAAGGCGCGTCATGTGGGCGATCAGGTTGCCATGGTGATTGCCGAGACACAGGAGCAGGCTCGCAATGCCGCCGAGGCGGTGAATGTGGACTACGAGGTGCTTGATGCCGTGGTCGACGTACGCGACGCTGCCAAAGGCGTGGCACTGCATGACGTGGCACCCGACAACCATTGCTACAAATGGACCTTGGGAGACAAGGGGCAGGTGGACGCCGCGTTTGCCAACGCAGCCCATGTAACCAAGCTGGATCTGGTGAATAACCGCCTGGTTCCCAACGCCATGGAGCCACGTTGCGCCATCGGAAACTACAGCCGGGCGACTGAAGAGTATGTGCTCTACGTGGCCAATCAAAACCCGCACGTTGAACGTTTGTTGATGACCGCCTTTGTGCTGGGCCTGCCAGAGCACAAGGTGCGTGTGATTGCACCGGACGTGGGCGGTGGCTTCGGATCAAAAATATATTTGTACGCAGAAGACGTGGCGCTCACCTGGGCCTCCAAGCAAGTCAACCGCAGCATCAAATGGACCTGTGACCGCTCCGAGGCATTCCTCACCGATGCCCATGGCCGAGACCACGTCAGCCACGCCGAAATGGCGATGGACAAAGACGGCAAGTTCCTGGCCATGCGCGTGCACACCGACGCCAACCTGGGTGCGTACCTGTCCACTTTCTCCACGGCGATTCCCACCATTTTGTATGCCACGCTGCTGGCCGGTCAGTACACCTGCCCGCAAATCTATGTGGAGGTGGACGCCTGGTTTACCAACACCACACCGGTGGACGCCTACCGTGGCGCGGGCCGTCCCGAGGCGACCTATTTGCTCGAACGATTGGTGAGTCGTTGTGGTTGGGAACTAGGCCTGGCTCAGGATGAAATTCGCAAGCGCAACTTCATCAACACCTGGCCCTACCAGACACCCGTGGCCTTGCAGTACGACGTTGGCGACTATCTGGGCTGCATGACCAAGTCGCAAGAGTTGGCAGACGTGGCCGGGTTTGAAGCACGGAAGTCTGCCAGCGCTGCCAAAGGTCTGCTGCGGGGCATGGGCTACTCCAGCTACATCGAAGCCTGCGGCCTGGCGCCCAGCAATATCGCAGGCGCACTCGGTGCCCGTGCAGGGCTCTTCGAATGCGGCGAGGTGCGTGTGCATCCGACCGGCAGCGTCACCGTGTTCACCGGATCGCACAGCCATGGCCAGGGACACGAAACCACTTTTGCGCAAGTGGTTGCAGCACGCCTGGGCATAGCTGTCGAGGCGGTAGACATCGTGCACGGCGACACCGGACGCGTGCCATTCGGCATGGGCACATATGGCTCGCGCTCGATCTCTGTGGGCGGTGCGGCCATCATGCGTGCGCTGGACAAGATCGAAACCAAGGCCAAGAAGATTGCGGCGCACCTGATGGAGTCGAGTGATGCCGACGTCGAGTTTGCCAATGGCGAGTTCACCGTGAAGGGCACCGACAAAAAGGTGACCTTCGGTCAGGTGGCGCTGACCGCCTATGTGCCGCATAACTATCCGCTGGACAAACTGGAGCCTGGCCTCAACGAGACCGCGTTCTACGATCCCACCAATTTCACCTACCCGGCAGGAACCTATATCTGCGAAGTGGAAGTGGACCCTGCCACCGGTAAAACGCGCGTCGATCGTTTCACCGCAGTCGATGACTTTGGCACCATCATCAACCCGATGATTGTGGAGGGCCAGGTGCATGGCGGGATTGTTCAAGGTATAGGTCAGGCGCTGCTGGAAAACTGCGTCTATGACCGGGAAACCGGCCAGTTGCTGACCGGCTCCTTCATGGACTACGCCATGCCGCGCGCTGACGACTTCCCGGAATTCAAGATCGGCAATATCTGCACGCCCTGCACCCACAACCCGCTGGGAACCAAGGGCTGTGGCGAAGCCGGTGCGATTGGATCCCCCCCCGCCGTGATCAACGCGTTGCTGGACGCACTCAGCAGCGTTGGCGTCAAGGATTTCGACATGCCCGCGTCCCCCCACCGCGTGTGGGAAGCCATTCAAGCGGCCAAGGCCTAAAGCCAAAAGGAGATTACATCCATGTACGCATTTACTTTTGAACGACCCGCCACCTTGGCTGAGGCAGCGCAACTTGCAGCCAGTGGCGCCAAGGTTCTGGCCGGGGGGCAAACGCTTTTGGCCTCCATGAAGCAGCGTTTGGCTCAGCCCGAGCAACTGGCTGATCTGGCCGGCATCCCGGAACTCAGCGGCATCCGGCGCGAAGGCGACGCCCTGGTGATTGGAGCCATGACCCGCCACATGGACGTGGCTTCAAGTGCCGAGGTACGCGCGGCCATTCCTGCACTGGCCGACTTGGCAGCGCATATCGGCGACCGCCAGGTGCGGGCCATGGGCACGCTAGGTGGCTCGGTGGCCAACAACGACCCTGCAGCTTGCTACCCCAGTGCCGTGCTAGCTTTGGGCGCCACGGTACACACCACGCAACGCAAGATCGCATCTGACGATTTCTTCCAGGGCATGTTCACCACTGCGCTCAATGAAGGCGAACTCATCACCGCGATCAGTTTTCCGGTCGCCAAAGGCGCGGCCTACATGAAGTTTGTGCAGCCTGCCTCGCGCTTTGCGCTGGTGGGTGTGTTTGTCGCCCAAACCAGTTCAGGCGTTCGTGTGGCTATTACCGGCGCGGGGCAAGGCGTGTTCCGCCACAAGGGGCTGGAAAGCGCGCTCAACGCAAACTTCAGTGTGCAGTCTGCAGCCAGCGTGGCGATTGATGCGTCCGAACTGAATGCCGATATTCACGCCACCGCAGCCTATCGTGCCAACCTGATCAGCGTCCAGGCGCAACGCGCGGTCGCCAAGATTCTGGGTTGAGTTCGGCCTCCCGCCGCCAAGGCTCCGTGTCTGATCCACGCGGGGCCTTTTTTTTGAGTTGCCCATGCACACCTTTTCTTCTGTTGATGCGTTGATTTCGGCCTTGGAAGCAGTGGGCTATTACGCTGAGCGCAGATTGGCTACCGCCGTGTTTTTAGCGTTGAAGCTGCAGCGCCCCTTGCTGCTGGAGGGCGAGCCCGGCGTTGGCAAAACCGAACTGGCCAAGGCACTCGCCCAGGCTTTGGGGCGTGCACTTATCCGGCTGCAGTGCTACGACGGACTGGAGCAGCGCGAAGCCTTGTACGAGTGGAACTATGCGGCGCAGCTATTGCACATGCGCGCGGCCCAGACCGAGAGCGGCGTCGATGCAGCGCGGATCGAGCAGGAGGTGTACCAGGAGCGCTATCTGATCCGGCGCCCTCTTTTGCAGGCATTGCAAGCGCCTGCGCCGGGAGCCCTGTTGCTGATTGACGAAGTGGACCGCGCAGATGAACCCTTTGAGGCTTTCTTGTTGGAGTACCTGGGCGAATACCAGGTCAGCATCCCGGAGTTGGGCACCATTTCGGCACAACACAAACCGGTCACCATTCTCACCAGCAACCGTACCCGGGAACTCAACGACGCCGTCAAACGCCGCTGTCTGTACCACTGGCTGGATTATCCCGAGCGCGAGCGCGAGTTGGCAATCATCCGCGCGCAAGTTCCAACGGCCAGCGACGAGCTGTCGGCTCAAGTTGCAGACGTGGTGAGCCGCCTGCGCCAGATGCCTTTTTCCAATGCGTTCCAACGTGCGCCCGGAATTGCGGAGGCGGTGGAATGGGCCAAGGCACTGATTGCGCTCGACACGCTGGTGCTGGACCCTGAGGTGCTCACCGACACGGCGGGCATCATGTTCAAGCAGCGCGA